>JANMSA010000025.1:0-15759 GCA_031388865.1 Acidobacteriota bacterium
CTCGTCGCACCATCGCCGATGTAGACCAGGCCGACGCGATCTTCACCGCGCATCTTGAACGAGAGCGTCACGCCGGCCATCACGGGCACCATGTCGCCAAGCGGCGAGATCTGCCCGAGAAAGCCGCGCGTCTCCCCTGCAGCACCGATGTCGCCGAAGTGAATGTTCAACTCGCGGCCGCGCGTCGGGCTGTCCCCTTTGGCCATGTACTGCTTGATGATGTCCGCAGGCTTCGCGCCGGCGACGAGGATCGAGCCGATGTTGCGGATCAGCGGCTGCACAACATCGCCCTGCTCGTAGTCGAGCGCATACGCCGCGGCGACGGACTCCCCCTCCTGTCCCAGCGAGCGGTACAACCCGCCGATGACCTTGGCCTGCCGGAACAGCGCGACCAGCCGCTCCTCCAGCGTCCGCGTGAGCCGCAGGTAGTAATCGATCTCGAGCAATTGCTCGTTCGAGAGGCCGTGGGTGTTGGTGGAGGTGATGATGTCTGTCATAGCTCGCAGCTCGCAGCTCTCAGCTCGCAGGCCCCCCCCCCGCCCTCTCCTGAGAGCTGCGAGCTGCGAGCTGCGAGCTAGAAGTGGATGGCGTGCCCCGCCACATCTTCGGCAGCTTCCATGGCGGCTTCAGACAACGTGGGGTGTGCGTGGATGGTCTTTGCGATCGACTCGCTGGTCGCTTCGAGCTCGAGAGCGACGCACGCCTCGGCGATCAGCTCCGTGGCTTTCGGGCCAACGATGTGGACACCGAGGACCTCGTCGTATTTCGCGTCGACCACGTATTTCACCAGGCCGTTCGCGTCGCCGATGATCTTCCCCTTGGAGTTTGCAGTGAAGGGAAACTTGCCGACTTTGACGTCATAGCCGCGCTCTTTCGCTTTCTTCTCGGTGAGACCGACGGACGCGACTTCGGGCTCGGAGTACGTAGCGTTGGGAACGTGATCGTAGTTGATGGGGCGGGGGTTCTTGCCGGCGAGGTGCTCGACCGCGAGAATGCCCTCGGCGGAGGCGCAGTGGGCGAGGGCGGGAGTGGGAACGATGTCGCCGATCGCGTACACACCTTCCTCACCGGTGCGCATGAACTCATCGATCTCGATGAAGCCTCGCTTGTCGAGCTTCACGCCCTTGAGGTTCTCCAGGCCGGCGCTGCCAGTCACGGGACCGCGTCCGGTCGCGGAAAGCACGATCTCGGTCTCGATCGTCTGCTGCTTTCCCTTCACCTCGACGACCGACTTCACGCCGGCATCCGTGACCTCGCAGGACAGGACTTTGGCGTCGACGAGGACATCGATCCCTTTCTTCTTCATGATGCGCGTGAACTCTTTCGAGATCTCCTCGTCTTCGATCGGGAGGAGCTGCGGCATCACTTCGACGATGGTCGTCTTCGTGCCGAAGCGCGAAAAGATCGAGGCGAACTCGCAGCCGACCGCGCCGGCGCCGATCACGAGCATGGACTGCGGGATGCGGTCGATCTGCAGGATGTGATCGGAGTTGACGATCTTCAGGCCGTCCGCCTTGATGTGCGGCAGATCCTTCGGTACGGAGCCCATGGCCAGAATGATGTGCTTGGTCTTGATCTGTTTCCCGGGCTGCCCTTCCACGCTGACGTCGACGGTGTTGCGGTCCACGACCTTGCCGAAGCCGGTGATGCGCTCCACCTTGTTCTTCTTGAAGAGGAACTCGATGCCTTTGGCGTTGTTGTCGACGACGCCCTGCTTGCGCTTCTGCACATCCGACCAGTTGATGGTGGCGTCGCCGATGGTGATGCCGAAGTCCTTTGCTTTCTGAATCTTGCTCCAGACGTCGGCGTTCTCGAGGAGCGACTTTGTGGGGATGCAACCGCGGTGCAGGCAGGTGCCGCCGAGGAAGGGGTCCTTCTCGATGACCGCCACCTTGAGTCCGAGTTGGCCGGCGCGGATGCCGGCGACATAGCCGCCCGGCCCGCTGCCGATGATGACCACGTCGTATTGCTGTTCTGCCACAGGAACCTCCGGTTTCTAGCGCAGAGGGCAAGCGCGGAGGACAGAAACAGCCGGTGATGCCTGCCGTCTGTGACCTGCACGCTGAGTTGCGCGGCGCGCATTATATGCACAGCGGTTCACACTTCGCCGCAACGCGCATCCTGTCGAACATGCGACTCTTCATCGTCTTTTCCGCCGGCACCGCTCTCGAGCATCCGCCCGTCAGTGTGGTCGTCGATTCGAAAGGCAATCTCTACTACTCGGACCTCTCGCAGGTGTTTCGAGTCGGGCCGGATGGCGGTTGGTCGCCTTGCGGCGGTGTCTTTGCGTCGGACGGCAGCCTCTGGCTTCTGGAGAGCACGGTCACAAACGCACTGCGCCTGCGGAAGGCCGGTGCGCCGCGATCGTCCCGGCGATGAAGAGCAGGAGCGGCGTCATGAGGGTTCGTCCTGCGGACCATTCCAGATGCGGCTCGGCGCGGGTGTAGACCGCGAGCAGGAAGAGCAGGAAGAGCACGCAGGCTGTGAGATACGGGACCGCGTTCCGCATGCGGCCGCAGACAAGAATGAGTCCGAAGGCGATCCAGGGTGTGTACCAGAGGTGCAGCGAGAGCTCCTGGACCAGCGCGATCGCGGTGGGGAGCACGTACTGGATGGAGAGGTCTTCGCGCGGCACGTAAGTGTCGGTGAGTCCGCGCGCGATGCCAAACAGGAGCCATGCGCTGAGTGTCGCCATCGGAAGCGCGGCCATCTTCGCCCCGGCAACCAGACGCTCGCGCAACGTACCCTCGCGCGCGAGCCAGGTCAGGCCGCAGACCAGGAGCACAAACACGCCACCTTCTACTTTCGTCAGAGCCACGCCGGACAATGCGATTGCAGCGATCGCATCATGCTCGCTGCTGCGCCGGCGCCAGCAGGTGAGCGCGGCCAGCGCAATCGCTTCGAACATGTGCAGAGGTGGCTCGGCGTTCCCCGCGACCTGGTTGCGGACGTAGAAGAGCGCATAGAGAACGACGAAGAGCGTGACGACAACGTTGATGGTCCGGATGCCGGCGTATCGTCCGAACCCCCAGAGAGCGCTCGCCCCCGAGAGGAGGAACAGCGGAGTCGCCAGGATTGCGCCCCACCAGTCCAGAGCGCCGTCGCCGCCGAGGAGCGTCCAGGCGTAGTAGAGAGGGAGCAGCGGCGGATAGTCGGGGTGCATGTAATGCGCGGGCTGCAGCGTGAAGACGGTGTCGAGGAAGTGGACTGCGCCCCAGCGCTGCCCCTTGACTCCCCAGAAGTAGACGAAGTCGCCCGAGGTGGCGGTCGCGGCGAGAATGGACGACGTGAGGATCGCGAGCGCGATGATGGCGAGGAGCAAGATCCCGGCTGGCGGTTGGCGGTTGGCAGTTGGCGGGGGCACAGCCCGCCGCCGCTCTCCCGCCAGCCGCCAGCCGCTGACCGCCAACGGCACAGGCACCAGCCACCACGCCGACCATGGCACTCCCATCCACGACAGCACGAACATCTCGCCGGCGATCGTCAGCAGGCCTGTCGCGAAGTACAGCGCCAGGCCTGCCGCTCTGGGCAGCTCGCGGACGCTGGTCAACAGCCCCACCCAGGATCCGAGAAGTGGCAGCGCGAGGGTGAGCAGGAGAAAGCGCGCGCTCACCATCGCGTCCTTTTCCAGATCGCGCCTGCCGCGTTCGCGTGAATGAGCTCGTATCGCGGGTCTCCAAGTGGTGCGCCCAGTGTCACGATGAAGTCCGCAGCCTCGGACTGCGGGATCACCCGGTGGTAGGGAAGCTGCCCGTGAGAGACGCGCAGAACCTGCTTGTCGTCGGCGCGGTTCTGCGGCCTGAAGGCGGTGATCGTCGCCCCTCGAGGAATGGCCGCGGAAGCGTGCTCATACAGGAGCAGAGTGTCCTCCGCAGTTTTCGGCGAAGTACTCGAGCCCGACGCGATCGTCCGGGCGAGCCGTGGTCCGCCACGCGCGAAATGCTCCTGCGCGGCGATGCCCACGAAGAGAAGCGCGAAAAACCAGGAAGTGACCGTCGGAAGGCGTTGGCGCACGCGGGCGCGATTGTACGCAAGTGGCGCCATGGCACGATCAACCACCGCCGATGGGGTCTGACCCCATCGACGGTGGTTGGGCTACATCGCGGGCACGTAGGTCGGGTCCTGCGTGATCTGATCGATGGCCGAGCCGTACGCGGTCACGCGGCCGTCGCCGTTGATCACTTTCACCGTCACGCGGCCGTTGTAAACCGCGGTGTCGGGACGGAAGTCGACCAGCCCGATCTGACGGAACTCATTCGGCGCCAGGCCGATCGTCACGACCTGCGTCACGAGCGAATCGGGAGTGATCAGGCTGATCTCTACCGTCGCACCCCGGCCGGTGGTCTCGGCGACCCCGACGTTCGTGCGGATGCGCGTGGACTGCTCGAGCTGCAGGATCTGCAGCGCTCGATCGTCCTTGCCGATCGACTCCGCGGCCGTCACGCCGGCGATGTACTGGCCGTAAGTGCCGGTCGCGGTCTGGTTGTACGTGCGCGCGGTAGCGGTGAGCGCCGTCTCGTTCGGGGTGGTGATGATGATCGAGCCACCTGCGCCGTTCGACTGCGCGAAGAGGTCGCCCACGACGTTGTTCAACACCTCGATCTCGCCGGCCTCGATGGTCACGTCGCGCGTGAGGGCGCCGCCGGGATTGCCCTGCGGCACGAACATCAGTCTGACGGGTGTGCTGCTGTTTCCGGCGTTGAAGATGCGCAGGTCACTGACCCAGAACGCGCTGCCCGTGTTGATGTAGGCCATGCCCGGGACGACGTAGCGGTCTGCGCGCACTGCACCTTTCACGACCGGCGATACCAGCAGCGGATCATTCGTGGCGTTGTCGACTTCCGACACGTACGCCGTGACCTTGCCGTTCCCGCTCACCACCTCGACTTCCACACGCCCGTCGACCAGGTCGGTGAGCCCGACCGCCCGCAGCATGTTGCCGATCTGACGGTGCTGCATCGGCTGCAGCGACACGGGAATGGTGGAAAGCAGGGTGTTGGCGGTGTCGTATACGCGCACCATCAACTCCGCGGAGTTGCCGGACGCCTCGAGGAAGCCAAAGTTCGCTCGGAACTTCGGCGACTCAGCGACCTGCTGCAGCGAAAGGATCGAGCCCTGTCCCACAAAGTCGGCGAACCGCGTGGCGGGGATGTACTGCCCGAACGTTCCTGCAGGAGTGAAGTTGTACGTGCGGCTGGCCGCCGCAGTGTTGAGCTGCCGCACGCCACTCGTGGCAATGCTGCCGAACAGGCCGCCACCCGAGCTTTCCGATGGCGTGACCGGGCGTACTTCGAGCATGCCCAGTGCGCTGCCATTGGTCCCGCTGCCGAAGAGCGTGGCGACGATGTCGTCGAGCGCTAGCGTCGCGCCCGGCGCCACCTCGATGGTGCTGCTGCTCCCGATCTCGGTCCCATTCACTCCGGACGGTGTGAAATTCAGGTCGTACGTCATCGTCCGCGTAGTGAGGTTCGTCACGCGGATGTCCGACTCGAAGAACGAGCCATTGACGCCCGCCGCGTGCGCTACGGCTGCGAAGATCAGCGCGTCCGGAGGAGGCGTGCCCTTTCCGGTTGGCGTCACCGGCGTCACGAGACTCACCGACATGGCAAACGTCGAAGACGAGCTGTCATTCGTCGCCACCCCCCCCACGGTGCCGCTGCCGTACTCCACGCGCACCGTACCGGTGTTCGTGCCCACGCCAAGGACTCCGGGATCGGCTGTCACGGTCAGAGTGAGACCCTCGATCGGAAGCGTGCCGCTTGCTGGAGACACCTTCAGCCACGGCCTGTCCGTCGTCGCGACGAACGTCCGCGGCGCAGCGGCGCCCGGGATAAAGATCGTCTGCACGACCGGGCCTTGCTGCCCGAGCTCAGTCGCGCCATTCGAAGTGGCCGGAGCGACGACGAACACCCCCACGACGTCGGAGAAAGGACCGGTCGAGTCGTTGCAGGCGCTGAGACCGCGCACCCGGTAGAAATACTGCACCGGCGCGCCCGTCACTTCATGGCGGAAGGCGAGCGACCGGTTGCTGTCTACGATGGACGTCTGCGCATTGGCGAAGTCGATCGACGCCGACTCCTGCACCTCATAGCGAAGGACGTTCGGCAACGGCTGCCACCGGACGCGATACTGCGTCCGGGACACGGCCTGGCCAATGACCAGCGCCTCCGGTTTCTTCGGGGTCTCGCACGGCAACGCCTCGATCGAGATGAACGACGCGCGAGCCGAGAACGTTGGAGGGCAGCTCGCAAACCGTGCCTCGGCAAACCACTGATACTCGCCGGGGGGTAGCTCGATCTCCTCGCCGGGTGTCGTGGAAACAATGCTCGGCGGCTCGTCTCCGAGTTGAACCCAGATGCGGTGCTCGGTGGCATTCCGGACGGGGACGATCTCGAAGGTCACCGGCGACGGAAGCTCGTCGTCGTTGCGCGGGAAGAGCAGCGCAGGCGCGCGGTCGACGCAGTTCTGAGGACGCTGGACGGTGAACTTGAAGCGCTTCGATGATTCCGGATCGCAACCGGGGAAAAATGCAATCACGCGCCAGGTAATGGTTCCGAGGGGAACCGCATGCACCAGGTGCGACTCCTCGGTGTTGCCCAGGTTCGTCTCGGCCCCGTCGGCGAGACGCGCCACGACCGCGTACTCCAGCGCGCCGCTCACGGGCGTCCATACGAAGTCGACCTCCTGCTCCGTGAGGGCCGCACCGTTTTCTGGGGACGAGAGCTCCGCCGCGGATGTGGAGCAGTTCTTCGCGGTCTCAACGGTGAACTTCGTCAGAGTCGACCGCGTCGAAGCACACTCGTCGAGCTCGGTCTCCACGATGTACGCGTACTCTCCCGGTGGAAGGTTGCGCTCGAGGGAGGTGTCGGTGGTACTGCCGAGGAGGATGGGCTCGCCACGGACGACGGCGATCACTCGATACCTTTCGACTCCCTCAACCTCGCTCCAGAGGAACGTGACAGAAGAAGAAACAACCTGCCCCGGCTGGGGGGAGAGGATGGCTGGCGCTTCGGTGGGACATCCTTCGCGGGGTACGGCGAAGTACGCGATGGCCGAGGGGACGCTCGGACACCCTTCGAAGATGGCGTTGACGAACCAGCGGTACTTGCCTGCCTCGAGCTCGACCTCTTTATCGGTATCGGCGTTGAGCGTCGAATCCTCCGGCGGTTGGTCGTCGCGAGCGATGAAGAGCCGATAGGCAATGGCGTTCGGCACAGGGTTCCAGCGGAACGTGACCGGAGACGTGGCCTGAGCCGGCTGCGCCAGAGTGCCCACGGGAGAAACCAGAGTGGGAGCGGTGTTGGCTGCGCAGTTCGCACCTTCCCTGATCGTGAAGCTGCGACGCTCAGACGACAATGGACAGTCGCCCAGCGCGTCGACGCTCCAGTAGAACGTGCCCGCCGGGAGCCGGAAGACTTTCGAGGTGCCGGTGGTGCGGAACGCGATCACCGTCGCACCCGCCTCAGTCTCAATCGAGACTCGATACTCGATTCCTCCGCCGACCGAGGTCCACACCAACGTGACCGGCGACGTGACCTCCGCGCCGGCGCTGGGCGAGACCAGCGGGATCTCCGCAATGGCAGGACACGCCACACCGGAACCGAAGGCGAAGACCTCACTCTCGAGGTCCGGGCATGCTGCGAAGTGCGCGACCACGAACCAGCGAGCCGTCCCCGCGGGAACGAACTTTTCGAGCTCGGTCAAGGGCGCTTCCGTGCGGCCGTAGGGGACAAAGTCGTCGCCGCGCTCACTGGTCGACAAAAACAGCGTGTACGCGGCTGCGCGGGGGACCGCGCTCCACCGGAAAGTGACCGGGGAGTCCACGGTGGCCGCATTGTTCTGCGGCGAGAGGAGCCTCGGCGCCTCGGTACCGCAGGACGCCCCCTGAGACACGGTGAAGGGCCGGCGCTCACTGAGCGTCGTCACGCAGTCCTCGCCGAAGAATGTCTGCACGGCCCAGGAGCCGTTCCCGACCGGGAGGTCGAGCGTCAACTCGGTTCCTGTTCCGGCGTTGTGCGCGGTCAGATCGTTGTCGCCCGTCATCGTCAACACGCGATAGCCGATCGCGAGAGGCACAGCGTTCCAATCGAATTTGACCGGCGACACGAGACTGGTCGCGCCCGAAGCAGGGGAGGCCAGGATCGACTTCTCAGGAGTCCGGGGGCACGGGTCGAGCGCTAACGTGAAGCGCGACTGCTCGGAGGTGACCGGTGGACAGCCACGATCGAACAGCGCCTGCACCACCCAGACGACGGACGAGCCTGACACGGTCTGCGTCAACTTCGGGATCGTGACGGCTGGCAGAGGGGTCCTCGGTCCGCCGTCGACGGAAACGAGCACCCGATACTCGACCGCTCCCGGCACACTGCTCCAGGTGAACGTCACAGGGTTTTCGACAGCCGTCGCGTTGTTCGCGGGGAGGATCGTATTCGGTGCGGGGATGTTGCAGTTGCTCACCAGGAAGCTGGACGGCTCGGAAAACAAGGGGGCGCATTCGCCGTCGAAGTTCGCGCGCACGTGCCAGCCCCAGTCGCCTTGTGCGAGTGCGTCGGTCGTGAAGGAGAGGGCGGTGAGATTCGCAGCGATGGTGGTCCACGTGACGCCGAGGTCGGGCGTCACTCTGACGTCGTAGCCCGCGGCGCCGGCGACGGCTGTCCAGGTGAAGGTGATGCCCTGGCCGACGTTGAAGCGCGTTCCCTGATCCGGTTTGCGCAGGTCGGGAGCATCCGCGGGGCAGGTGGTGTCGAAGAAAAAGTACCCCGATGCCTGCCCCGCGCACGATGGTGCCATCGCCACGACTTTCCACTGCACCGTCCGGCCGGGCTCGACAAGGATCGTTCGCTGAGTTCCGGCGGTCGAGTCGAAAAGAGAGGGAGGATCGCCGTCGAGTCCGAGGTAGATGTCATACGAGGCGGCACCCGCGACGGCGGTCCAGTCCAGCAGCACGGGGCCGAACGCGGTCGTGCCGTTGTTGGCGGGACTGATGAGCGTCGGTGGACCGGCTGGGCACACCGCAAGCGCATCTCCGCCAAACACACCGCAAAAGAGCGCGGCCAACAGCACGCCTGGGACGTTTCTCATTGCATCTCCAGTTGTTAAGGGAACCCGGGGGATTGGACTCGATTTTACTGATTCCGTGTACAGCGTAGCGTGAGCAGCGTCACCGGGCCGGTTGTCCGCTGTCAGTGGTGTGCGATTCCTGCCACGCGCCGGCCAGGTCGGCTGCCTGGTTCGCTCGAAAGCGGTGGCCACTGGAGGCTACGGAGCGCAGTTCGCGCGAAGGCGGTGGCCGCTGGAGGCTACGGGAGCGCAGTTCGCGCGATCCGTGTTCCCCACTGGAGGCGGCGCGCAGGGGAGCCGGTGCTGCGAGCGAAATTCTGCCGCGCAGACTCTCAGTGATACTTGTTGCCGCCGGTGTTGAACACCACCACTACGTCGTCCGTGCCGATGGCTCCGCGGCTGCGCAGCTCCGACAGCGCAACCCACGCTGCGCCGGTCTCGGGTCCCGCGTCAATCCCTTCAGCCTTGCGCAGCGCAGCCGCTGCGGGCTCGATGCGCGACTCCTCTACCGCGATGGCCCCACCGCCGGAATCACGCAGGGCGGCGAGCATCAGGCGGTCTCCCACCGCGCGCGGCACGCGCAGCCCCCAGGCGGTGGTGCGCGGCGACTCCCATTCAGGCGCGGTCTCCAGGTTCTGTTCGAAAGCCCGCACGATCGGGGCGCAACCGCTGGTTTGCACGCTCCACATCCGAGGACGGTGCGACCCGATCCAGCCGAGCCGCTCCATCTCGTCGAACGCTTTCCACATGCCGATGAGGCCCGTACCGCCGCCAGTCGGGTAGAGGATCACATCCGGAAGCCGGCCAAGGTCTTCGAGCAGCTCGTAGCCCATGATCTTCTTGCCCTCGACGCGGTACGGCTCCTTGAGCGTCGACAGATCGAAGCCGCCGTTCTCGGCGATGAATTGCTGCACGCGCCGGGCAGCGTCGGTGATCAACCCTTCAACCAGCTCCACGTGTGCTCCGTAGCCGCGGCATTCGTCGATGATCGAGACGGGAGTGTCTTTCGGCATGGCCACGAACACTGGCAATCCCGCTCGGGCTCCGTAGGCAGACAGAGCGGCGCCTGCATTGCCGGCTGTCGGTGCAGCAAGGCTCTTCGCGCCGAGCTTCTTCGCCATCGTCACCGCGACCGCCATGCCGCGGGACTTGAAGGAGCGCGTCGGGTTCTTCGACTCGTCCTTCAGGTAGACGTTGCGTTCACTGCGCGAAGGAAGCAGCGGCGTGATGCCTTCTCCGAGGGTGACGATGTCCTCCTCGGCCACGACAGGGAGCACGGAGAGGTACCGCCACATGTCCGGTCTGGAGGTACGGACGCGCGGTGCGCGCGCCAGCTCGTAGTGCACCAGAATCGGTGCACTACAGTGAGGACAGAGGTTGTGCAGGGCGTCGAGCGGCGACCGCCACTCGCAGCGCGAGCAATGCAGATTCACTACTGAGTATCCGGCTTGGGGATGGAGTCGACGGCTTTCTGCACCTGGCCGGGCTGGTCTTCGTACTTCGAGAGCTCGTGAGCGAACGCATTCAGCGTGTTCTCGTACTTCGAGAGGATCTGTTTGTTGTGGGCGACGGAGGGGTCTGCGTCCTGCTGCGCCGCCGTCTCCTGTTTCGACTGCTCGTAACCGGCCAGAACGTCGGCGTACATCTTCTTGGTGGGCTCGTCCTGTGCTTCGTCATGAGCCTTCTTCGCCTCGACCACGGCTTTGTCGAAGTTCTGAGTCATGGCGCTGCTGAACTGCTCGGCCATCTGTGCGGTGGACGCGGCGAGGATCTGCTGCTTGACCCAGAGATACTCCTGCGTGTTGAAGCCAAGGTCCTTCGCGGCGCGGATGTCCGCGGTCAGGAGATCCGCCGCTGAGCCAAGAGCCTTCATGCCCTCCATGAAGCCGCCGATGGAGTTGTTCCCTTTCGATTCGGCCTTCTGACTGTGCTCTTTGAGCTCGGCTTTGGCGACCTGGGCAATCTTCTTCTCGTGCTCGCGGACTTTCAGATACATCTGCACCTGGGCGTCCGTGAGGCGTCCGTCCTCGGGAGCCGAGTACTCGTCTTCCGAGACCTGCTTCATCAGATCGGTCGTGCCGCGCTCCTTGAGGTCGGCGGCGATCGAGACTTTGTCTGCAAGCTCTTTGGCCTTGCAGCCAACGAGGGCGAGGGAAAGGCACAGCATCAGGGTGAGATTTCGACGCATGGGGTAGGACCTCCGGTTAGTGGTGATGGGATTGTACGCGAGCGCCAGGGAGAGGAACGTGATCCGGAACACGGAAGGCGCGTCGCAGGCTATTCGAGCTGCGCCCTCACGCGGGCACGCAGATCGTCAAGCTCCCGCAGAATGGTCTGCAGGGCGGTCTGCTTCACGGCCAGTTTCTCCTCGAGAAGCAGAACGCGCGATTCGAGCTCGTCCGTGCGGCGAGGAGACGAACTGAGGGGCGCTTCCATCACCGCGACGGGTCCGTCTTCGACGAGTGCGTCCGCACCCAGCTCCTCCACGTCGTCATCGAGCGAGGGGATGGCGATCGCGCCGGAGAAGGTTTCCGGTCGCAGACGTCCTTCGGCCACAAGCTGGTCGAGCGAGACCTCTTCCGCGGCATCGTACTCGGCCGCGAGGGGCACCTCGGCTGAAGGGAACGGTATGGAGTCCGCGAACGGATTCGAAGGCTCCGCGATCGGATCGTTGTCCATCAGCGCGATCGGTTCGGCATCGGGTGGCGGCGCGGGTTTCACTGCCACTTTCGGCGTGGTCGTTCCCGACTTTCGCGGGGCCACACCGTTCTTTGCCTTGAGCCGCGTGAAGAGATGCTTGGCCGTGATCTTCGAGATCAGGCGGAACGTCTCCATGACCCCGTCGCCGCGGAGGGCCGACGCTTCGGTATAGGGATAGCCTTCGAACCCGAGGCGTTCCTGAAGCTGTTCGACTTCGAGCACGCCGGGCAGGTCGCGCTTGTTGAACTGAATCACGATGGGCGTGTCGTGCACGTCGATCTGATTCTCCCCGAGATTCTCCATGAGGTTGCCGAAGCTCTCGCGGTTCGCCTCGACCATCGCCGGCTGCGAGTCGGCGACGAACACGACCGAGTCGACCCCCCTCAACACGAGCTTGCGAGTCTCGTTGTAGAAGACCTGCCCAGGGACGGTGTAGAGCTGGATCTTCAGATTGAACGGCCCGACCTTGCCGATGTCGACCGGGAGAAGATCGAAGAAGAGCGTGCGATCCGTCTTGGTCGCCAGCGAAAGCATCTTCCCCTTCGACTTCGGGTCGAGCTTGTCGAAGATGACCATGAGGTTGGTCGTCTTCCCGCAGAGACCGGGACCGTAGTAGACGATCTTCGCGGTCATCTCGCGCGTCGCGTGGTTGAACAGGACCATAGAGTGCGGAAAGTATCGCACACTGCCGAGCCCGCGGCTGGAAGTGACGGAATCGGTTGCAGAGGGGGCTACGCCGGGGCTAGGCCGTCTTCGCGGCTGTTGTCGGTTGTCAGTGGTCGGTTGTCTGCGGGGCTGTGGCTTCGGAGGACGTCCTCTCAGAGAACCGAGAACCGAGAACCGAGAACCGACCGGCGCGCGAGAGGAACGTTTCTGCCGCGCAGACTCCTAGCTCGGGGCTAGCTCCAGCCCTCTACTCGCGCTCGAGGACCATGGCCACGCCGATGCCGCCGGCCGCGCAGACGGTCACGAGACCGAACTGTTCGCCGGTCCGTTGAAGCTCGTTGCAGACGGTGGTGACGATGCGGGCTCCCGTTGCCCCGAAGGGGTGGCCGAGGGCGATGGAGCCGCCAGTGCGGTTGATCTTCTCCGGATCGATCTGGCCGACAGCCTCGCTGCGTCCGAGCTTCTCCTGAGCAACTCGTTTCGAGCCGAGCCACTGGATGTTCGACAGCACCTGCGCGGCGAACGCCTCGTGCATCTCGATGACGCCGATCTCTTCGAGCTTCACCTTCGCCCGCTCGAGCGCGACGGGCACTGCGAACACCGGTCCCTGCAGGAGCTGATCGAACGGGTCGGTCGCCGCGTACGCGTAACTGCGCAGGAAGCCGATCGGCTTGAGACCCAGCGCCTTCGCCTTCTCCTCGGACATGAGCAGCACCGCCGCTGCACCGTCCGTGAGCGGCGACGCGTTGCCTGCGGTGATGGTCCCGTAGCGACGGTCGAAGACGGGACGGAGCTTGGCCAGTGCCTCCAGGGTGGTTTCGCCGCGCACCAGGTTGTCTTTCTCCACGACGTTGTCGAACTTCGGCGGCACGACGACCGTCATGACCTCATCCGCGAATCGACCGCTCGCTACGGCTTCCGCGGCGCGACGATGGCTCTGCAATGCAAAGAGGTCCTGTTCTTCGCGCGAGATGCCATTCTCCTTGGCCATCTTCTCCGCGGACTCGCCCATGGTCAGACCCGTGGTCGACTCCGCAAGGGCGGGTGCGTCGGGAGCGAGGTCCTTCGGCCGGATCTTCGAGAAGGCACTCAGCTTCCCGGTGATGCTTTTCTGTTTGCTCGCATTCACGAGAGCGTCCGCGAAGTTCTTTGAGAAAAGGATGGGGATGTCCGACAGCGACTCCGCTCCTCCGGCGATGATGGTGTCGGCATAGCCGCGGGAGATCCTGTCCGCCGCAGCCGTGATGGCCTGGTTCGCGGACGCGCACGCCATTCCCACGGAATAGCTGGGGATCTTCGTCGGCAGACCGGTCCCGAGGACGATCTCGCGCGCGAGGTTCGGCGCCTTCACGGACGGGATGACGTTGCCGAAGACCAGCTCGTTGATGTCGGAAGGGGAGATGCCACTGCGCTGCACGAGCTCTGTCACCGCGAGCTTGCCGAGATCGAGCGCGCTGAGATGCGCGTAGTGCGTCCCGGATTTCGCGAACGGAGTACGGATGCCGCGGATCACCGCCACGCGAGGCGTGTATTGCCAGGTCATTTCGCGGCGAGGATACAACAGCTGACGTGCGTCGCCGTGGTGCGTCGCCGCGGCCCCGATGTTCCGGAGAGCAGCGTAGCCACGACCAAAACGCTTCTGGCGAAAGGGATCCCCCTCATCCGCCTTCGGCACCTTCTCCCCCGGCCCGGGGGAGAAGGGTCTCGAGGGGAGGCTCTTGTCCCGAGCGCGTGCGGCTCTGCGTACGTTGAATTCGAGAGCCTTCTCCGCCACGTTGTGGCTGCCGACCGACCCGTTGCCGAGCGAAAAGACGCACGATCTCGCTCCAACAGCGCAACGTACCCAGCTCGGTGTTCTCTTCGCTTCCGAACCAGTGGAGGGTCCCTGTATGCGGCGTATCATGACCCGATGCGCGTCCATTCGCTGTGTGTGGTGATCGCTACAGCACTCCTCGCTTCCTGCGCCACTCATCCTTCCGCACGCCCGACGGACACGCGTCCGCGCGCCGGCGGCGCCATCGATCAGCTCGACCGCGAGTGGCGCGACGAGCGAGGCGAGATTCCACGCGATGCATTCGCGCGCGCCTACTCCCAGGCAGAGCGCCTCCGCGCGCAGCGCGACGTGAGTGCGACGGTCGCCGGCATCTCGCGCAACAGTTGGCAATGGGTCGGGCCCGGCAACATCGGCTGCCGCATCGCCTCGCTGCATCTCGCGGCAAACGGGACGTTCTTCGCCGCCAGTGTGGGTGGTGGGTTGTGGAAGACGACCAACGGCGGCGACAGTTGGGCGCCCGTCGACGATTTCCTCGCCGCTCTCTCGACGACCGTGATCATCAGCAATCCACGGAATTCGAACGAGATGTACGCAGGCACAGGCGAAGGCTTCGGCAACGCCGGGGCGATTCGCGGCGCGGGCGTGTTCAAAAGCACCGACGGCGGCACGACTTGGTCCCTTCTCGCTACCACGAATACGAACGACTGGCTCGCGGTGAACTGGCTAACCATCGCCTCGGACGGCTCGGCCCTTCTCGCAGCGACGACCGGCGCGGGTGGCGGTTCGGGCGGGATCTGGCGAAGCACCGACGGCGGCGCAACCTGGACAAAGGTCGCGGATGGAGCCGACATCGGCCACGTCGAATTTCATCCGAGCGATCTCGTCAAAGCGATCGCCTCCACGCGCACCGGCCAGGCGCTCTACTCGACCGACGGCGGCGTGTCGTGGAACGCGAGCGAGAGCATCACCTCGACAAAGCGCGTGCAAGTCGCCTACGCGAAGTCCAATCCGGCGATCGTCTACGCCAGTCTCGACGAAAATGGCGGGCAGCTCTTCAAAAGCTCCGACGGCGGCATCACCTACACTCTGGTCAACAAAGACAGCAGGTTCCTCGGCGATCAGGGTTGGTTGCACCACGCCATCTGGATCGATCCGACCGATCCGAACACGGTCGTCGTTGGCGGCCTCGATCTCTGGCGCAGCCGCGATGGCGGCCCCACACTGCAGAAGATCAGTCAGTGGCAGAAATCGCCGGAGTCGGCGCACGGCGATCAGAAGGTGATCGTGAGCTCCCCCGGCTTCAACGGCGCCTCGGACAAAACGGTGTACGTCGGCAACGACGGCGGTGTGTACCGCACGAACGACATCTACGCCGTCGAACCCCTCGGCGGCTGGCAGCCGCTGAATAAGAACCTCGGATGCACGCAGTTTTATGGCATCGCCGGCAATGCGGCGTCGGGCGTGCTCGTGGGCGGAACCCAGGACAACGGGACGCTGCGCTACAAGGGCGATGCGCAGGCGTGGACGCCAATGTACGGCGGAGACGGCGGCTATGTGGC
>JANMSA010000063.1:0-3491 GCA_031388865.1 Acidobacteriota bacterium
TTCCATCGGGCAGCCGGCCCGCTATCGCGCGCAGGACGCCGCCGGAAAGGGCTTCGGCTAACAGGTCGGGTCGGTCGGTGCCAATCAGCTGCAAGAGTCGGTCGACGAGATCGACCCCGACCTTCCCGCGGTCGGCCTCAGGAACGTCCTCGAGGGCCTTCTGAAAAGCCTGCCTCACGTGGAGCGCAATGCGGTCCGCGGCCTCGGCGGACCGGAGGGGCTCGTTGACTGGCTCCAGTCGGTCCGGTAGCTGAGTCAGTAATTCGGCGAGCGCCCTAGTAATCAGCAGCTCGTAGAGGCCACGAGGCTTCATTCGAGATGCATCTTAGTCGAGCGAAGGGTGGACGTCCGCGTAGGCTGACCCGGGCTGAAAACCATGCGGTTCGACGATGGTAGAATCGGCCCATGTCCGTCGGGAGGCTGGCCGCGAACACTGACTACCGCAATCAACCGGCATATCCCTTGGGCGAAGCCGCCAGGTACCTGAGGCTGCCGCCCGCGACGCTGCGTGCGTGGACGCTGGGAAGGCCCTATCCCACCTCGACGGGAGAACGGCGCTTTACTCCGCTGATCAGGCCTGCAGCGGCGCAGCCCGTCACGCTCTCGTTCCTGAATCTCATCGAAGCGCACGTACTTCGCGCCTTGCGTACGGACCATGCCGTATCGCTCAAGGCTGTCCGAAAGGCGGTGGACTTCGCTGAGCACAAGCTGGGAATCGACCGGCTGCTCCTTCGGCCCGAATTGCGATCTGAAGCGGGCCAGTTGTTCCTGCATCGCTATGGACAGCTAATCAATCTCTCGGCGTCCGGTCAGCTTGCCATGCGGCAACTCCTTGACGCGCACCTGGCTCGCGTGAAGTGGGACAAGGATCGCTTTCCGGTCCGCCTGCATCCGTTTCTCCTGAGCGGCACGACGACGGCGATGCCCATCGCCATCGATCCGGGCATTTCGTTCGGACGGCCGATTGTGGCGGCACGTGGGATCTCGACCGCCGCGATCGCGGCGCGGATTGACTCGGGAGAGCAGCCGTCTGAGGTCGCGGCCGACTACGGCCTGACGACGACGGATGTCGAGCAGGCGGTGCTGTACGAGCGGGCCGCCTGAGATTGTCTTTTTCACCGACCGCGATCTAGGCCACCAATTCCCGGCGATCCTGCGAGAGGCCGGCCTTCGGGTGGAGCGTCATACGGATCATTGCGCGCCGACCAGCTCGGACGAGAAGTGGCTGCAACTGGTCGCCGCGCGAGGCTGGGTGGGTGTGACGCATGACGCCCGCATCCGCTACAAGCCCAACGAACTGGCCGCCGTCATCACGCACCGTATTACCCTCCTCGTCGTCGCTGGCCATGCGCCGCACGCTGAACTGGCACGGTCCTTCGTGACGACGGCTCCTCAAATCTCGAGGTTTCTCGCCAGGTACCGCCCGCCGCTCATCGGAAAGGTCTACCGTCCGTCCCCGAACGAGCGTCAACGCAACCCCAAGACTAGGGGGCGCGTCGAGCTCTGGTATCCGAAACCCTAGAAGTCTTGCAAACCGCACACTGAAAGACCTGAATCACCATGGCGCGAGCACAGACGTGGGTCACGGACCTGAGACACTTCATCGAGGAAGGGACGGACGACTGGAGTGACCTGCCCGGACCGGCGCTGAACCTGGCGATCGCCCTTGGGTCGATCGTCGCGTGGGTGACCGATCACCTGCCGGCCGGAGAGCCCCACACGAACGTCCCTTGCTGGCGCAGTCCGGGTCGGAAGCGATGCCGTGGCGACATGATGGCGGAACGTCCGGCTGGCTCGTCGGACATCGTGTGGCACTGCTGGCTCTGCGGAAGCAACGGCGTCATTCACGGCTGGGAGGGAACGCTCTGGGATCGCCGACCAGGCGGCGATGCTGGCCGGTCGGGCCCTAGAAACAACGGCGCCCGGGAAAGGCCCGCGAAACACTGAAACCGGCCTGGCGGCCGGTTTCGCACCCTCCTCCCGAAGGAGAAGGGGGGATGGAAACGTTCAGAATGCGCGGGCGCGTCTCTTCGCGAGCTCGTTCATCGCTTCCGCGAAGATGATTCCCGCAACGTCTTCAGCGAACCGCTCTTCGTCAGGGTATAGGGGCTGTAAGCAGAATTCTTGGGGTTTGGCTGCTGATCAGTCTTTCGTTCGGTCGAGGCGGCATTCAAATCGTAGGGGCTGGGACTCTTCGGTTTGTCCATGGCTACCTTCATTCTACTCCGACGGCTCCAGATAGAAGTTCCAGAAAGCGTTGCTTAGCATCATGTCGCCGGTCGCAACACGGAAGCCGTCGCGCTCCGATGCCGCCCTCCTGGCGGCTACACCTCTCGAAACTAA
This sequence comes from Acidobacteriota bacterium, assembly GCA_031388865.1. Lineage (GTDB taxonomy): Bacteria > Acidobacteriota > Thermoanaerobaculia > Gp7-AA8 > Gp7-AA8 > QHVT01. The sequence goes on from JANMSA010000063.1 coordinate 2,344, forward strand.
TCACCGCGCAACTGCCGGATTCGCCTGAGGATCGCCTTGAGGTGACCTCTCTCCGCCATGTCTGCAAGGTGCCCGTCGCTGAACCGATCGGCGCGGACATGTGCCGTGAGGAGCTTCGTAATCACGTCGACGTCGGCTTTCGATAACAGCGCAGGATCGTCCACATATCGAAACGCCTCATCCCGCCAGCTGCCCCAGTCGAACGGCACGCACCAGCCCGCGTCGTATACCGATTGCACAAGTCCCGATGCCCATTCGGACAGAGTCATGAAGGGCAAGCCGATGGAACCGTCCTCCGCTCGTCCGTCATGGAATGTGGCAAACGGCACTCGTCCGTCAAACATCGGCTCGAACTTCAGCAAGGCTTCGCACCGGCGCTGGAAGAACAGCGTACGCGGGTCGGATTCCGCCGACCAGTGGGTGACAAACCGTCGCTGTTCGGCGGTCTCCGGCGAACGCTTGAAGCCATCCGGTGTGTCGCGGCGCAATTCCGCGATCCGCTTGATGGCCTCGTCTCCGCCGCGGCCGTCCCACGCGCGCAGCCAGCAACCGACGACCGTGCCGGTCCGTCCAATGCCGCCCCAGCAGTGGACATAGACCGGCCGTTCATTCGCCATCTCGGACTCGATATGCGTGAGGATGTCGACCATGTGCGCAGCGCTGGGGATCCCGAGATCCTTTATGGACATTTGGCGATAGTGGACATCCATCCCACGTTCCGCAGCCAGGGTCTTCGCGAGCTCGCGATACCGCCTCAGGCCGTCTTCGGTCTCAGTCAGGTCTACAAAGGACCGAACGCCGGCGTCGAGAAGGGCTGCGAGTTTCGCGCGCGCTTCAGCGTCCTTCAAGGAAGACGGATATTCGCCGGCCAGCAAGCGCTCCGGGATCACCCAGTAGGAGTCGGGAATCGGTCCCTTCACGCAAAGCTCTCCGCTGCAGCGTGCAGACGCGTGGCGAAGGATTCGAGCAGTTCGAGTTTCGCCAGCCTGGCGCGCCATCCCTCGGGAATCGAGTCGACACCATAGTAGGCGCCGGCCAGTTGGCCGTAGACCGCGCCGGTCGTGTCGGCGTCCTCGCCGAGATTGACTGCGAGCAGCGCGCCGTCTTCGAAGCAGGTGCTCTTCGCGAAGGCCCAGAGGGCAGCCTCG
>JANMSA010000956.1:0-2165 GCA_031388865.1 Acidobacteriota bacterium
CCCCGCCTCCATCAACCGCGCCGCGACAGGCCGCGTCATCTCCATTGATGCGCTGCGGGGTGTGGGTTCATGAAGGCGTGCCGACCAAGGAACAATGCGAGGCCATGTGGAAACGGTTTGCCGCGCTGGCTTTGCCGGACACGAACAGAAAGCCTTGAGGGTTCAGAAGGGCACTGTCCCCCTTCCCCCTTCGAGAAGTTCCTTCAGCAAAATGTTGGAAAGTAGCAACGTGCCGCGGAGGCCAAACGAAGTCCCGTTCTTGTCGCATGAGATTTGTCCCATGAAGCCGTCAACCTCCTGGCTCACCACGATCGGTGCCTTGCTGCTCGGCGCGGCGGCTCATGCCCAGTCGCTGCCGGACACGCGGCCGCTGGCACCGAATCCCGACTTTTCCGCGGCGATGGTGGCCGGGATCGACAAGCTGGCGCTGCGGCTCATCGAGCAATCGAAGGCCACGCGCACACCGACTCGGGAGAAGCTCAAGGCGATCACCGGCGTCGTTGATGAGCGCTTGCCCGTGGAGGCGCTGGAACTTGTGGGCGACACCGCGTCACCCGCGCTGTTGCATGAGGACGACCGGTGCCGGGTGTTCCGCGTGCGCTGGCCGGTTTTCGACGGCGTCCACGGCGAGGGCCTGTACATCAAGCCCAAAGGCAAACCTCAGGCGCGCGTCGTGCTTCTGCCGGATGCCGACGCCCCGCCGGAGAAGCTCTTGGACCCGCGCCTGCGCATTGCGGACTGCGAGGTGGTGATCCTCGCGCTGATCAGCCGGGGCACGGAGTTCAGCCTGAGCGGCACGCGGCGCGTCAGGACCAATGTGCCGCACCGGGAGTGGATCTACCGGCAGAGTTACCAGCTCGGCCGTCATCCCATCGGCTACGAGATTCAGAAGGTGCTGGCCGTGGTGGACTGGTTCCAGCGGCAGCCGGAGCAGGCACCGGTGATCGTCGCGGGAGAGGGAGAGGGCGGCCTGCTGGCACTTTATTGCGCCGCCCTGGATGAGCGGATCGGAGCGTGCTATTCGGCGGGCTATTTCGCTCCGCGCGAACGGGTCTGGCAGGAGCCTATCGAGCGGAACGTCTCCGGCCTGTTGCGCGATTTTGGAGACGCGGAGATCGCCAGTCTGATCGCACCGCGACCGCTGGTGCTGATGCACGCGGACTATCCCGAGGGCGTTTTTCCCCTGCCGGCCGCGCCGGGAACGCACACCATCGCCGCTCCGGGAAGGCTGGCCGTGCCCGGGTTCGTCGAGTTTGAGGCCGAGGCCGCCCGTGCCCGATCCCTCGCGCCGGCCTCGCGCATCCTCATCGCCACATCGAACACGCCGGGCGGCGAGATGCTCCGCCATCTGCTTTCGGATTCCACAGCGGGCCGCGGGCTGGAGACGTCGCGCACGGAGGCCGCGGTTCCGAACATCTCGGTGGACTCAGGTCGCCAGAAGCGGCTGGTGCGCGAGCTGGGGCGTTTTTCCCAGCAACAAATCGTCACGGCGGAAATGGAGCGCAACGAACGCTTCTGGCGTCCGCTGCCGGTGAAGTCGCCCGCGGAGTTCGCAGCCCGCACCGCTCAGGAACGCGCGCGGCTCTGGAACGAGGTGGTCGGCCGACTGCCCGACCCGGACCAGCCCGTGAACGCGCACAGCCGCCTCGTGCGCGAGACGGACAAGGCCGTGATCCACGAAGTCACGCTGGATGTGTGGGAGGATGTTTTCGCATGGGGCTGGCTCTGCCTGCCGAAGGATTTGAAACCGGGGGAGAAACGCCCCGTCATCGTCTGCCAGCACGGGCTGGAAGGGCTGCCCGAGGACACGTTCAACGAGGACAGGAGCACGCGCGCCTGGAGTTCATACAAAGCGTTCGCGCTGCGCCTCGCGGAGCAGGGCTTCGTGGTTTTCGCGCCGCACAATCCGTATCGCGGCCAACACGCCTTCCGCGGCCTGCAGCGGAAACTCAACCCGCTCGGCCTCTCCCTCTACAGCGTCATCTACGGCCAGCACCAGCGCATCCTGGAGTGGTTGAAGGCGCGGCCGTTCACGCAGCCGGACAAGATCGCCTTTTACGGCCTCAGCTACGGCGGGAAGACCGCGATGCGCGTCCCGGCCGTCGAAAAGCGGTACTGCCTGTCCATCTGCTCCGGTGACTTCAACGAGTGGATCGGCAAGAACG
>JANMSA010000962.1:0-4078 GCA_031388865.1 Acidobacteriota bacterium
AAAGGTGGCGCGCCCCGGCAGGGGCGACGGACGGTCGATGTCTGAACCGGTTAATGAGCTTCGAGTTGGCTACGCTTTCAGGAAATGCATCCTCATCAGATGCACGGAGGAGGAACATCCGGTGCCCCTGCCGGGGCACGACACCTTTTTTGGATGGCCCCCGACCGGTGGCCGCGCTACGCTTGCCACCGGCTAATCTCCGTTGCCCCTCCGGGGCCGACGGCACGGTACCCATTACAAACCCGGATGTTTCTCACTTCTGAATTTATCAATTCTGACTTCTGACTTAAGCCTTTGACGTTTCTTTCTCTCAAGACGCCTGGGATGACGTAACCGCTGCGCGGACAAACTCGGCAAACTCCCGGTCGGAGTTGTGGATATGAATGGTTAGCCAGCGGCGAATGGCACCAGCACCCACGACAGATCCTTCCGCGTGGATTTCGGAAACCAGATGCTTGAGAGCGGTCAGCAGTTCTCCATGCTCTCGAAGATGTGCCTGATACCCTGGATAGGAGTGAAGGCGCATCAGCACCTGTTCCGATCCGAAGTGCACCTCGCTGTAGTTGTAGAGCTGGTCGGCGGCCTCGACTGCTGCTCCGACATCGCCCACAGCGAGTAGCCGCTCAGCTTCAGATAACAGCTTGTACTGCAGCGCGTGCTCTGCCTCGAGGTCGGCCATGCCGGCCGCATATCCGTCGCGTGCAGCTTGTTCGCTCATCGGCTCATCTTATCGCTGGCAGACGCTCCGGCCCAATGAAGACCGACGGCATCACGCGCGCGAGGAGTGACTACGCTCGCTTCGGGCGCGGGCGGCGGGAACAATCCGGGCACGGTGATCGGCCAGCCGGTCAGCGCCGACACGCTGACTCGCACCGATACCTCGCACGTGGACACGCCGTTCACCAATTTCTTTGTAACCGGTCAGGTGTTCAATCGCGTGCGGCTGATCGGGAGCTACGTGCGCTTCGCCGCTGACTCCGATGGCAGCGAGACCGAGGCCGGGACAGGATCGTTCGCCTCCTTTGCGCTCGGTCGCTTTTTCTCCGGACTCTCGGAGAGCGCGACATCGACCGCGAAGAACACGACCTGGCGCGGCGGCGGACGTGCCGAAGTCAACGTCGCTCCGAACATCGACGTTGTGGGCGGCTTTCAGCGCGAACATCGCGAGCTGGACGGGGCCGCTCTCATCGACACGGTGTTCCTGCAGAGCATCACTTTCGCCGGCTTCGATCGCCGCGACATCGAGACCGTGTTGATGGCAGCGAGCTCCATCGAACGCGATCAAGACGTCTGGAACGCCGCGATCTCCGCGCGCGCACTCGGACCGTTCGCCCTCCGCGGTGAGTTTCGCGAGTCCAGGCAGGACTTCACTTTATCTCCCGATTTGTCGGAGATCGTTGTTCCCGGCAGCCAGAGCGGAGACTTCAGCCGGCGCATTCAGACGGTCGATCTGAACGGAGCATTCACGCGCCCGGGGTTGATGTTGGGTGCGTCGTGGCGTCGCGATTCCGCCAACGCGGCGATCTTTCGCACCGACTATCTCGATCGCGATCGCTACCGCGTGCGGGCCGCATGGTCGACGCCGAAGAAGCTGTTCCGCGCCGGCGTCACGGCGGAGCGCACCTCTCAGTCCAATGAGCGTGAGACCGGCTACGACGCACGTCTCAATCAGTACGCCGGCGACATTGAAGTCGCTCCCTTCGAGGCTCTGCGCTTCCGCGCTTCACTGTCACAGTTCCGCGCCGACAGCAACATCAGCTTCCGCCGTCCGGAGAACTTCACCATCGACGAGTCGATCCACAAGGAAAACGGCCAGGCGCGCGAAGGCGGCCTGAGCTACCTCCGCGGTCCCTTTTCGTTCGACGCCAGCCTTTCACGGTTCGAGAACCGTGGAACCATCCCATTCACTTTTGACCGCCATCGGCTCCGCCTTACGTGGGATTTCAAGTCAAAGACGGGTGTTGCCGCCGAATGGGATCGCGACAAATATGACGAACCGGCGCCGTCCTACGGCGATTTCGACGCGAGCCGGTACGGGCTGTACTTCCGGTGGCGACCGTAAGCGCGAATCGCGGCGGGAATCCACCACATCCGCACCCGTGTGAGTGTCATCACGCCGCCTCGTGATCGGTGCCGCCGCGTACGTCGCGTCCAGGACCGATCATGAAGAGCATGAGCACTACGACGAAGACAGCTTCGGTCAGCAAAACGATACGCCGGACCAACCGGTGGTACACGGTGATCGCACTTCTGGTCGCGGCTGTGGCCTTCATCGCCCTCGCCGCCGGCGGGATCAATAAGAACCTCGTCTACTAATGGACGCCCTCGGATCTCTATGCGAATGGCGACAAGGCCTACGGCGCCACGATCCGCCTCGGCGGGATGGTCGCGCCGGGCTCGATCCGCCGCAGCACCGGCGCCTCCGGGGTTCAGTTCGACGTCAAGGACGCGGCACGCGTCGTTCACGTGACTTCCACCGGCGTTCCGCCGCAGATGTTTCGCGAAAACATCGGCGTGGTCGTGGAAGGGACGATGACGCGCAGCGGCACGTTCCGGTGCGACCGTCTCATGGTCTCGCACAGCAACGAGTATCGAGCGCCGGAGCAGGGGCATCCGCTGACGAAAGGGGAGCTGGAGCGCGTGATGCGGACGACTGCCGGGATCGACGACAAATGACCTCAGCGACCGTTTCTTCTCTTCGGCCCCACTGTTCCTGCTGATTGGCCCTTCAGATTCCGAGAATTCCCACGAGCAATCCGACGGCGGCGAAGAAGGGGCCGGCGATGGCGTGCTCGTAGCTCTCGAGCCACCTCGCGCGAATCAGGGCGACGCCTGCACGCGCCGGAAGAACGAGCAGAATCATGGTTGCGATCGTCGCGATCTCGCACGCGACGATGACCGTCAGGACGCCGGTCCATCCTGGCGGAGCCGCGGCGATCAAGATCGGAATGACCGCGACGCACGGGTCGGCGCAGAACAAGAGGAAAAGCTTCCATTCATCGGCGTCCCTCGGCGAGCGAGAGGACGCACGCGGCCAGATCCCACGATTCCTCCTCGCTCAGGCTTCGCCACGAAGGCATCGCGGTATCGCGGACTCCTTCGCGGATGGCGTAGTACACGTGCCGCGGGGTGGTGCGCTCACGCCAGGAGCGGTCGGTGAAATCGCGGGGGCGTGTCGTTATCGCCTGGCTACGTATGCCATGACCGTCCCCTTGGGCGCCGTGACAAATCGCACAGTTCTTTTGGAACAGGGCGGCGCCGCGGGCCCGGGCCGCGTTCGAGGCGAGCAGATCGCTGGGGACCGGGAGGTCCCGGTACGGCGGGGGCAGATCGCGATCAGCCGCCGGGCCACAGGAGATGGCGGCGAGAAGAAGGCGCGGGGCGATCCATCGGGCGTTCATTGGACACTCGATCCGGATCTCGAATCACCCTCCCACGCCGGCTGCCAGCGCCGCCGTTTGCGTTGGCTGCAACTCGAACCCGAGCCGGCGCACCTCATCGATTACGGCTTCGACGAGCGCTGGCATCGCATCACGAACGGGAGCCGACAGCTCGTATCCGAGCTCGATGCTCGACGGGACGATTCCGAGCAGCAAGAGGCTCGCAGGCAGCTTCCCGCGGATTTTCGCTGCGTCCAGAAGGTCGGCGACACCGACCTGGTGCACGGACAAGCGAAGCCTGACAGCGGGCAGGACGCTGTTCCCTTCGAGAAAGATGAGCGTGCCCGGCGGCGCGTCCATCCTGATGGCGTCGATGATCAGGACCTGATCGGAGTCCTCGATGATTGGGAGCAGCGACAGCCCCAGTGTGCCGCCGTCGAGGACCACGACACCGTCAGGAATGGTGTAATCCCGAATCAGTATCTCGACTGCCGCGGGACCCAGACCGTCGTCCATGCAGAGGACGTTACCGACTCCCAGTACCGCCAGGCTGTTGCGACCTATCATGCAACTCCCTCCGCTGCTTGAACCTGTAGCCAGAGAACACGAGATCCTCCGGCGGGACGAATTTGTGCCCCGAGAATATCGACTCGACGGTACCGTTTGCCTCGACGGTCGACATGAGAACAGCGGAATAG
>JANMSA010000127.1:0-7043 GCA_031388865.1 Acidobacteriota bacterium
GCGCAGGGGCGACGGCGCGGGGGATTCCTCCCCCCGCTCGGCTCCGGTTCCGGCTCCTGCCCACTGCATAACGCCTACTCCCCACTCCGCACCGCCACCCGCCAACCGCCAACCGAGACAACCATGCTATCCTCGCTCTCCCACCTGTTTCCGTGTCTTTGCGACGCGTCGCGCAACGCCTCTGCATCCAAAGACGCCATGAAACTCATCATTCCGGTAGCTCTGTCATTCCTGATGTCTCTTCAGGCCAACGCATCCATGGTCCGTGTGGTCGAGGTGTCGGACGGCCGCACGGTGGTCGTCGACTCAAACGGGGAGCGCAAGACGCTCAGGCTCGCGGGGATCAGCGTTGTGGACGAGGCCCGCGCGACCGCCCTGCTTCGCTGGACTGTCGGCACCTCGTGGATCCTCGCCGAGCCTCTGGCTGGCGGAGACTATCTGCTGTTCCGCTCCCCCGACGCGTTGTTCGTGAATCGCGAGCTGGTCTTGCGCGGCTACGCCCGCGCGACGCAGCACGGCATCGAGCCGGAGTCGAACCTCCGTGTGACCTACCTCGGCGAAGTCGAGCCCGCGGGCGACCGCCCCGTGGTCAGCGGCGGCCGTGCACCGCGAACGAACAACGGTACTGCTCGCCGTTCGTCAGCATCACCGTCGCGACGAGCTCGAACTCCCGGGGCACGACCACGTCCCCCACGCCCGGCGTCATCGTCGCGGGTGAAGTAGCCGGGAGCTCGAAGACATGCTCAGTGCCTGGAGCGATGGTCTGGTCGAAGGTCTTTCCCGCGCCCTGCGGAGCCGCCCCCTGACGTCTGCTCGCCTCCGACTCGCGCGTGTCGACGCGCACCCGCTTCACCGTCAGCTCCTCGTTCGAGTTGTTCGCGACTTCGACGAGGAACACGTAACCCATGCGCTCTCCGGATTTCGGGTCTCCCAGACCGGCACGGATCTCGAGATCCTGCCCCGGGCTACAGTCGAAGACCTCCTCGATCATCGCGGTAGAAGACGCGCACGCCGTGAGGAGGAGCAAGGCCGAAGAGAGTGCAAACGATTGCAGAGGAGCCATGGATGAGCAGGATGCTACTCGCGGTCGCTCGTTTTTCACAGCGCGGTTCGCAGCTGGCGGTTGAGAGGTTGGCCAGAAGCGGTCGTCGCCTCCCGCCAACCGCCCACTCCAACCGCCACTGAGGCTGGTCGCTGTCTGCTGGATCCAGATTCCGGTGTTAAGGCCGGGCATGGCCCGCCGGTTGCGGTCTTCGGAACCGCCCAGAGTTCGAGGAGAACCCGACGGCGCGCCTCAACGCGGCTACAAAGGACCCACGGTCGTCGCGCTGTACGGCCGGCGGTGATAAGTTTCGCGTCATGAGAACGATCCTTGCCGTATCGCTCGCCGTGACGCTCACGTCCTCGGCGCAGACCGCCACGCAGAAGCCGGATGTCGCCGAAGGCTATTGGCCGCTCGCGAAGAGCGAGGAGATTCTGAAGAAGACGGCCATCGTCCATCTCGCGCCGGACCTCTCGTCACTCACGCCGGCGGAGCGGGCTGCGCTCACTGATCTCCTCGAGGTCGGCGGGATTCTCCAGAAACTCTATGAAGATCAGAAACATCATCAGGCGCTCTTTGGACTGGATCGGCTGCGCGTCCTGGACGTGCAGCTGGGGCAGGCGAAGCTGACGCAGAACCTTCTGCAGCTCTACCGTCTCAACCAGGGTCCGATCGCCACTACGCTGGCGAATGAGCGTGAGGCCTTCCTGCCCGTGTCCCACGAGATCGCCGGCCGGAATATGTACCCTATCGATGCGACGAAAGCGGAGATCGAGGCGTTCCTGACGGCGAAGCCCGACGTCCGCGCCGACATTCTCGACGAGCGCAGCGTCGTTCGCCGCGTCACGAAAGCCAATCTCGACAAGGACCTGCAGATCCTCCGCGTGTACGCCGAGCTTCGCACGCTGCACCCTTTCCTGCAGTTGAAGCTTCAGAACGTGCAGCGCATGGCAGGACCGGGCTCCTTTTATGCGGTGCCGTACTCGATCGCGTACGCCGACCAGATCGTTCCCGTCTACCGCCTGCTGATGAAGGCGGCGGAGACGCTCTCCGAGAGCGACGGGGAGTTCGCGCGGTACCTCCGCAATCGCGCGCGCGACTTTCTGACGAACGACTATGAGAGCGGCGATGCCTCCTGGGTCACCGGCCGCTTCAAGCGTTTCAATGCGCAGATTGGCGCATACGAAACGTACGACGACGCGATGTTCGGCGTGAAAGCGTTCTACGGCATGAGCATCCTGCTCACGAATGAGAAGGCCACCACGGAGCTGCGCAAAGCTCTCGGCGGCATTCAGGCGATCGAAGACGCCTTGCCCTACGCGAACCACAAGCGCGTTCGCGAAGACCTTCCTGTCGGCGTCTACGACGTGATCGCCGACTTCGGCCAGGCGCGCGGCGCGAACACCGCCACCATTCTTCCGAACGATCCGCTGTTCTCGCGCCGGTATGGGCGGACGATCCTCCTTCGCGAGAACATCATGAAGAACCCGGAGATCTTCGCGGCCGACCAGAGGGTCTGGCGCGCAGCCGCGATCGACGCGCACACGAATGATCTGGCCGCCGACGGAAACTTTCAACGCACCTTGTGGCACGAGATCGGTCACTACCTGGGACCTGACCGCGACCAGCAGGGGCGGACGCTCGATGTTGCTCTGGAGGACTACGCGGACTCCGTGGAAGAGATGAAGTCGGACCTGGTCTCGCTCTTCGCGCTGCACCGCATGGATCATCCGTCGCTGCGCGCCATCCAGGCGTCGGGCATTCGCCGCACGCTGCAGAACGTCAAACCGCGACGCGACCAGCCCTACCAGACCATGCAGCTCATTCAGTTCAACTGGTTTCTGGAGAAGGGCCTGCTGCAGGCCGATCCGAAGACAGCCAGGCTCAAGGTGAACTACGACCGCTACCCCGAAGTCGTGCTGTCGCTTCTCACTGAGGTGTTGAAGTTGCAGGCGGAGGGGAACAAGGCTGCCACGGTGGCCTTCTTCGACCGCTGGACGAAGTGGACTCCGGAGGTGCACGACAAACTCGCTGCACGCATCCGCGACGCGCAGGGCGCGCGGTTCCGCCTCGTCCGCTACGCGGCGCTGGGAGAGGGAGAGTAGAAGATGCGCAGCGCACTGGTCGTCGCTGCCCTTCTCCTCTCTGCTTGCGCCACCAGCGATCGAGTCTTCAAGCCTTCGAGCCGTCAAGGGGAAACGGCACCCGCGGCGGAGGGTTCCTCGACAACTCGACCGCCTGGAGACTCGACGACTCACCTCGACGGCTTCGTGCCGCTCCGCTGGAGCGAGAGCGACGGGAAGCTTCTGATGGAGATCACCCGCTTCAACGAGGAGCTGATCTGGCAGGTTTCTCTCGCCTCCGGAGTCGGCTCGAATCCGATCGGACTCGACCGGGCCCAGCTCGGCGCGACGCACATCATCCGCTTCGAGCGCGTCGGACCGCGGGTGATGATGGTGGAGCCGAACTACGGCTACCGCGCGATCAGCGCCGATCCGTCCGAGCGACGTGCGGTCGACCAGTCCTTCGCGTCGTCGATCCTGGCAGGGTTCAAGGTCGAGTCGACGACGGCGCGCGGAGTGCTCGTCGACGCCACTGAGTTCTTCCTCTCCGATGCACACGGAGTGGCCCGGCGCCTGCGCGACGCGCAGCAGGGCAACTACTCTCTGGACCGCAATCGAAGCGCGATCTACCTCCCGCGCACGAAATCGTTTCCGACCAATACCGAAGTCGAGGCGACGCTGACGTTCACAACCACCGATCGTCCGGGGAGTCTCGTTCGCGGAGTCAGCGCCGTACCCGAAATCCTCACGGTCCGTCAGCATCACTCGTTCCTGGCAGCGCCGGAACCGGGCTTCGAACCGCGCCGTCAGGATCCCCGCGTCGGCGTCTTCGGCGTCGAGTTCTACGATTACGCCTCGCCGTTCACCGAGCCGATCACCAAACGCTGGATCGCGAGGCATCGCCTGGAGCAGGGCAAGCCGATCGTCTACTACGTTGACAATGGCGTCCCGGAGCCGATCCGCAGCGCGCTCGTCGAAGGTGCGCGGTGGTGGAACGAAGCGTTCGGCGCGGCCGGGTTCAAGGATCACTTTCAGGTGAAGGTCCTGCCGCCCGATGCCGACCCGCTGGACGCTCGTTACAACGTGATCAACTGGGTTCATCGCTCCACGCGCGGATGGTCGTACGGTTCGAGCATCACCGATCCTCGCACCGGAGAGATCCTCAAAGGGCACGTCCTCCTCGGTTCTCTGCGCATCCGTCAGGACGTCATGCTCGCACGCGGACTCATGTCCGAGTTCGATGAGCTCGATCCCAGGACGTCGCCGTCGCTGATGGCTCTCGCCCGCATCCGGCAGCTTTCCGCGCATGAAGTGGGGCATACCCTCGGCCTCGACCACAACATGGCCGCCTCCACGTATGGGCGCGCGTCGGTGATGGACTATCCCGCCCCGTACGTGAAGATCGTGGACGGCAAGCTCGATCTGTCCGAGGCGTATACGAGCGGCGTGGGACCGTACGACATCGCGGCGATTCGATACGCCTACGCGGCGGTCTCGAGCGAGGCGGAGCTGGATGCGCTCGCGCGCGCCACTCCCCTGTTTGTGTCTGATCCTCATTCGCGGCCGGCCGGCGGGGCGCATCCGCTGGGTTCCGTATGGGACAACGGCAGCGACCCCGTCGCCACTCTCCGGCACGAGATCGAAGTACGCCGCATCGCGCTGGATCGATTCGGAGTGCGCAATCTCCGGAAGGGCGACCCGCTGTCCTCGCTGGAAGAGACCCTGGTCCCGCTCTATCTCCACCACCGCTATCAGCTCGAAGCGGCGGCGAAATCGATCGGGGGAGTCTCTTTCTCGTACGGCGCGGGCGATCCTCCGCAGACCGTCCCGGCTGTTCGTCAGCGCGATGCGGTGGCGGCGGTGATGGCCACACTCGAACCTTCATTTCTGGAGATCCCCGAGCGCATTCGCGCGCTCATCCCGCCGCCGTCCTACGCGTGGGGCGATGCCAACACGGAGCTCTTCCCGCGCCGCACCGATCCGACGTTCGATCCGATTGCCGCAGCGATGACGGCGGCGGACGTGACGATCGCAGCACTGCTCGATCCCGCGCGGGCCGCGCGACTCGCGCAACAGGAGCGGAACGTAACGCTCCGGGAAGTGCTGGACGCGCTGATCCAGGTCGCCGCGCGTCAGGGAGCGGTGACGCGCGGGACGCGCACAGTGCTCCTCGTGCGCCTCGCCCAGCTCGCGAATACGCGTGACGCCGACCCGCAGGCGCGCGCGGAAGCGTCGGATGCGCTGCGACGGTTGTCAGCAAGGTTGAGCGATACCGGCGATTCCGCGGAGAACGCGCATCGGCGCGCCACCCGCGACGAGATCGCGCGCTTCCTGGCGCGCCCCGAGTCGTGGCAGCCGCCGCTCTTGCCCTCCGTCCCCCCGGGGCCGCCGATCTAGCCGGCTCGCGCTGGGCGGTGGCCGCTGGAGGCGCTTTGCTCCCACCACCGGCTACCGTACGCGCCGCCTCCAGCGGCGATCTTCTGCCGCGCGGACTCCTAGGCCGGCACGGCCGGCAGCGCTGGTTGCTCCGCCACCGCGACGCTCGTCGCCTGAGGAGCGGTTTCTGCCGCGCAGACTCCGAGGGCCGGAAGGTTCTCCGCCAAGCGATCACGATCTCTTCACGAACCCGGGCTTGGCAACGATCACGCTTCCTGCTACAAGGCGACGATGGGGACGCCATGCTTCCTGGTGGTTGACGACGATGACGCCATCCGCCGGCTCGTTTCTGCCGTGCTGCGACGTCAGCATTACGACATCGACCAGGCCAGCAACGGGCAGGAGGCGATCGAGAAGCTCACTGAACGCTCCTACGACGCCCTCTTTCTCGACTTGATGATGCCGGTGTGCGACGGGTACGCCGTTCTCGCATTCATGCGCGAGCAGCAGATCGAGCGCAAGTGCGTAGTGGTCATGACGGCGGCCGGGACGCGGGGAACGCGTCAGCTCGATCTGACTCTCGTGCAGCGCGTCCTGCACAAGCCATTCGACCTGATCGATGTGCTCAACGCAGCAGCGGCTGCCGTGAGCGATTGAGTGCACTCAAAAGAGTTAGACACCTGCCGGACGCGATTCCGCACGTCGGGGAGGAATCGGCAGTAGACTCGCATCACAAAGAACTCCATGAACAGATCGCCTGGATTCTGCCTGCTCCTTCTCACCCTCGCCTGCGCGAGCGGCGGCGGCCGTCCCGCGGATATTGCGGCGCCGACGGTCGTCATTCAACAGGCCAATACGATCTTCTTCGGCTCCGGGACGAGCGCGCCAGTGACGCTGGACGTGCATATTCGCAACAACGCAAAGGTTCCCATCCGCGTGCGCGAAGTCGAGATCCGTTCACCCGGCATGTCGCAGTACACGCTACTCCGGACCTCGCGGCTCTTCGCGGAGACCATCCCGCCAGGAGAGACGCGCACTGTGAGCCTGATGGCGACCGCCGTGCGTGAGCAGACGCGTTTCCGCGCTGAGGAACCGCTCTCTGTGAGTGCCAACCTTCGTTTCGAGGCAAACGGGAAGCAGTTCCGGGAAGTGATCCTGCAACAGTTCGCGGGCTCCGGAACGAACTAAGCAAGCACCCGCCGGCCGCGCTTTCCTAATGCGGAAGAAGGTGCTTCTGCACCTTCCCGAGGGCCGTGCGGGGAATGCTGTCCACCCGCACGAACCGTCGCGGCACTTTGAACGAGGCAAGCTGCGCGCGGCAGGCGCGCTCGAGTGCCGCCGGATCGAACACCCTTCATCCCGAGCGTGAGTCGAGGGACCCGTGTGGGCGGGGCGACAGACACGCGCTTCGTGGCGCCCCTCCCCCAGGTCCCTCCACTCACGCCTCTAATGACACGACTGGTGCTTGCACGAGGGCTCCCCCTCATCCGCCTTCGGCACCTTCTCCCCCGTGCGCGGGGGAGAAGGCTCTCGGGGGGAGGTGCGGCGCGACTCAGACGTTT
>JANMSA010000172.1:0-2681 GCA_031388865.1 Acidobacteriota bacterium
CGACCGCAAGGTGTGGCTCACTGAAGAAGGGAACCGGGCGGAGATTCTGGAGTAGGGGCTCGAAGTGTCAAACCTTTGAGACGCCTCATTGAGTCGCCGCAGCCGGCACATCGGCCGCGGGCCGACGAAGGAGCTCCCTCCGCCAGCGCGAGTATCGAGCGCGAGGCCATCCCTCTGTGAGCCGCGCCCGCGTCCGGTTGCTCCACATCCGTGACACGATCCGCAGATTTCACTCCCATGCGCCGGTCAGGGGAAGGCCTGCGCTTCATCCCTGCCGTCTCCCGCTGCGCTTCCGTTCGCCCAAGGGTGTCGTTGCGTGGCGCCGGCACACTTCTCGACTGGCGGAGGAAATCGATCTGGCGAAGAACGACTTCGAAGCCGGGCGTATGGACTTCTTCCTCCCTCGTTCGCGGCGATCCTGCTGGCCGCATCATCGTGGCCGGCGCGGGCTGCGGCGAATTCTCATCACCGCCCGGCGGCCATTGGCTCGGGATGATTGCAAAGCGCCTCGGCTGAGGGGATCATTGCGGTCGATGTTCGAGATCCCGAACAGTGAGAATTTGCGGATCGCGCTCGATCTTCTCGACGACGCGGAGCAGTTGCTGCGCCAGAGACTGCGGCGTATGACGGCGATGTCCGAAGAGGAGATCGAGGCACGCGTGCTTGCCTGGCTGCACGAGCGGCCCGGCGCGGAGCATGGGGATGCCCCAGGTCGCCGGCGGGCGGGGACGAGGGTGCCGTGAGTCGTCTCGCGGAGGCTCTCGCGGCCGCCGCACAGGATCGCGACGATCTCGCGCGACCTGGGCGCTGGTCGGCGGGCTGGCCGTTTCGACGTGGTGCGATCCAAGAGCCTGCGTCCCCAGGACCACGATGATCTCGTGGGGCTGCTGCGGGACGCAGGAGAGGCCGATCTCTCCGAGACCCGTCGCGCGCTCGCCCTCATCACCGAGCGCGGATTCAACCGGCATCGGGATCTTCTGCGCTCGCTGGATGAGCTTCTGCAGAGCAGGTCAGGTTCACACTGACAGGATCTGACAGAGCGCGAGGCCAAGCGCAGTCCGTGCGATGGGCCACGCCTATGGCGCGGACTGCGCGCCGGCGCCTTCGCCATGCGCGGCCGGGGTCGTTGCGAGAACGCGGCCGACCACGATGGTGATGTCGTCCGCGGCGTCGGAGCTGCCGCGAAATGCCGTGACGTCGGCGAGGATCGCGTCGCGCAACTCTTCGGCGCTCCCGGACCCCTCAATGCGCACGATCTCGGCGAGCCGGTCCAGGCCGTAGTCTTCCCCCGCGGCGCTGCGTGTCTCATAGATCCCGTCGCTGTGCAGGACGAACACGTCTCCCGCCGCGAAGTCGATCGTCCTTTGCGGGATCGAGACCGGCAGGCGCACGCCGAGGGGAGGGGCAAAGAGGTCGATGGTCTCGACCGTGCCATCGGTGTGGCGGAGGATGATCGGAGGATGCCCGGCGCTGGCGATCGTGGCCCGGTGGTTGCGGTGGTCGAGAAGGAGCACAGAGACGGTGACGAGCATGCGGCGACGGCTCGTCTGTGTGATGAGATCGTGCAGCCGGCGCAAGACCGCCGCTGGGTCGTCGAGGGAGTCGCGGAGCAGCGTAAAGCCGCTCCGCAAGGTGGCCAGCACCAGCCCGCTGGCCATCCCGTGGCCCGCGACGTCGCCGCAGACGACGGCCACGCGATCCTGTTCTACGAAGTAGTCGTAGTAGTCGCCACCTACTTCCGTGGCGGGGACGCAGATCGCGCAGAGGTCGAGCCAGTCCAGGCTCGGCGCACATTCCGGAAGCATGCTCAGTTGCAGCTCGCGGGCGTACTGCAGCTCGTCGCGCATGCGGAGTTGTTCCCGCGCGTGCACGCGGCGCTCGCCCCATTCGAGGGCGATCTCTCTGCGCATGCGGCGGGAGA
Organism: Acidobacteriota bacterium; assembly: GCA_031388865.1. Lineage (GTDB taxonomy): Bacteria > Acidobacteriota > Thermoanaerobaculia > Gp7-AA8 > Gp7-AA8 > QHVT01. Next base: position 1,922 of record JANMSA010000172.1, read on the forward strand.
AGAAGAGCTCCAGGCCCAGGGCGACCACGTTGATCACCAGGATGGGAATGTAGACGTCCCGTTCACCGGTGTTGTTCGTCGGTGAGACGAGGGCCATGACGACGCCGCCTGCGGCGAGCAGCGAATGCAGGAGCACGAGCTCGGTCGCGCCCATACGGAACGCGAGCATCATCAGCGGCATGGTGATGGCCCACGCCATCCAGTTGCTCTGTCCGTACGTGAAGGCGAGAGCGAACGCGTAATGGATGGCGACCACTGTGATCGCCGTCGCGGAGATGTGCTGTCGAAGCCACTCGCGCGTACGCCGCCACCACAGGGCGACCAGTCCAAACACCATGACGGCGAAGTTCCCTGAGGCGACCAGCGAGTCGGCAACCGTGTTCTGCCGTTGCGTCACGATCTCGAAGAACGAGGCCATGGTGAAGAAGATCATCAACGTGACCAGCCAGAGGAAGTTGCGGCGAGCGTATTTGCGACGCACTGCCGCGTCGTCGCTGGTGCGAACCAGGTCCTCGATCGCGGCCCAGGTCAGGTCCATGAGCGAGGCATGGTAGTGCATCCCCCAGTAGGCGCCGGAAGTCCACTCACCGTAGATCCACCGTAGATTGGGTCAGACCCCACCGACGGTGGGACTGCCAACCGTCGGGGCGACTTTGCGCCTTGGAGACTCTCGGATACCCTCACGCCCGACCGCTGTTGGCATTCAGGAAATCGCGCAGCAAACCGCTCCACTTCGAGCCGCGCGCTGCCACCGAGCCCG
>JANMSA010000228.1:0-4293 GCA_031388865.1 Acidobacteriota bacterium
AGGGGGAGAAGGTGCCGAAGGCGGATGAGGGGGTCCCTCTGGCCGCCGATCCGTCAGAGGATGAGACGCATGAAGCGAAGCTCTGCAAAGCGTAGAGTTGATCGGCCGGGTCGCTGCGACGTTTCAAGTTCAGAAGACAAACACCCATCGGTCGGTACATCGCCGGCTTCTACTGCCAGCCGGCTGCCACAGAGTGCCCCCTGCTCTGAAGATGATGTGCGAGGGAGGGGGTGAGAAAGGCAGACCTCGAGTGAGGGCCTGAGAGAGGCCTTTGGGAGGAGCGTGGCGCCGTCGGACCGACGCGTAGCTCAGATGTGAGCGTCGGCTAAGCGGTTTGGGTGAGCGAGACCGAGTAGCCGAGTTTTTGGAGCTGTTTGACCAAGTCGTTCTTCTTGCGACCGTCTTCGTGGACGGTCAGGAAGTTAGCTCCGAGTTCGGTGTAATCCTCTCCTTTCTTGAGCATGTGGTAGATCGTGACGAGCATGGAGTGAGCGATGGCAACGAGGGCGCGTTTGTGACCTCGACGCTGCTTGAGCCGACGGAACTTGCTCTGGTAGTAGGAGCCGTCGGTGTTGATGGCCGAGGCAGCGGCTTGGACGAGAACGGATTTCAGGTAAGGGTTGCCCTGACGAGAGCGATTCTTGAGCCGCTTGCCGGCGCTGATGTAATTTCCCGGACAAAGCCCGGCCATGGCGGCGATCTGGCGATGAGTTGCCCAGGGAGTCATATCGGTCCCGATCTCCGCCAGAACATCGATCGCGCAGCGAAGGTTGATGCCTGGAATCTGGTCGAGCCGGGCGAGGAGCTCGGCGTAGGGTTGGACCTTCTCGCCGATTTTCAGTTCGACCTGGGCGATCGTGCATTCGAGCCGATTCATTTGCTCCATCTGCATGCCGATGAGGTTTTGAGTGTGACTGGAGATGGAACCAGTGAAGGCCTCTCGGAGTAGAGGGATCTTCTTGCGAAGACGACCGAGGGCGAGCTCCGCTAGAACGTTTGGATCGGTGGTGCCCTCGGCGATGTGGTTGAGCATGTTCGTTCCAGAAACGCCGAACACATGCGAAGCGACCGAGGAGAGCTTGACGCCAGCGATCTGTAGATGCTTCTCGACCCGATTCTGCTCGCTGGCGCACGCCTGTACGACGGCTCGACGATAGCGGGTGAGCTGTCTGAGCTCGCGGAACTTCCGCTCCGGCACGAAGCTGGGCTTGACCAACCCGTAGCGCAGCAGTTTCGCGAGCCACTCGGCATCGCTCTCGTCGGTCTTGCGTCCCGGGACATTCATGATGTGCTGGGCATTGCCGACCACCATCTCGACGAAACCTTCGAGTACGTCGTAGACCGGCATCCAGTAGACCCCGGTGCTTTCCATCAAAACGTGGGTGACGCCCAGTTCCACCAACTTCCGCCTCATCTCGAGGAGCTGGTGATGGAACGTCCCGAACTTGAATTTGAACTTTTGGAATCTGCGATCCTGTCCGATCAGAACGCAGATGTAGATGACCTCCTTATGAATGTCTATGCCTGCACATCGTTCGTGAAATGCCTCCATACGTGAACCCTCCTTGCTCTGGAATCGCCACGTACATCGATGGGGCAAGAAAGATCCTGCTCTACGTGTTCACCCTTCACTTGCAAGGGGACGACACTCGGTGGTACCTATATCGATGCGGGTCCTGTCTCATCCTCGGGTTCGTATCCCGCTGGGGTTTGCGGCCTCTACGTGGTTTTTCCAGAACCGTAGTTTTGCCACAAGACAGGACCCGTTTTCCACCCTCTTGCCCGCGGTGTCTGCTCCGTTGAGCCGGGATCGTGCGGCCGCGGGGTGGGCGGGTATCTTCGTCCTCGGTGGTCTGCCGCGCCGTAGAGCCGCGGCAGGTGTAGTCTCATCCGCCTTCGGCACCTTCTCCCCCGTGAGCGGGGGAGAAGGATCTCGATGGGATGAGTCTCGTCGAATTGAGTGGAACCTCTTGAAGAAACTTGACTCATTTGCGATGAGCTTTCACTCTCAAGGCCTCTAGTCACCAGCAACCAGGAACGAGCAACCAGGAACGAGCAACCAGGGACCAGCAACCAGGAACGAGCAACCAGGAACCAGCAACCGTCACTAGCAACCAGCAGCGCGCGATGCGATCATGCGTGCGCTCCATGTCCAAAGACGACGATCGCGCCAGAGAGGAATTCACCAGCGAGGCCGAAGAGCTGCTCGACACGCTGTCACGCGACCTCGTCGAGTTCGAATCGCAGGGGCAGAACGTCCGCCCAGAGCTCGTCAATAAGATCTTCCGCGAGGTTCACTCGCTCAAGGGTCTGGCAGGGATGCTCGGATTCGCGGATATCTCCGAGCTGTCCCACAGCCTCGAGGACATGCTCGATCGTCTGCGTATGGGCAGGATCCCGTTTTCCAAAGAGCTGATCGACCTCCTCTTCGACTCTGTCGATGGACTGAACCGGCTGGTGATCTCCATCAACGATCCCAGCATCAGCGGGCTGGTGGACATGACCTCGCTGACGACGCGCATCCATGCCGTGGTCATGCAACAGCCGCAGCAGAAAGGTGCCGGAGGGCTCGAGACTCTGACGCTCGACGAGCAGACCCGGAAATCGCTCACTGAATACGAAGAGCATCGCCTCCTCGAAAACATCCGCTCTGGAAAGCAGATCATGGCGGTGGAGGTCACGTTCGCCTTCTCCGATTTCGATGAACGCCTGCGCGCGTTGACTGCAAACCTGGTCGACAGCGGAGAAGTGATCTCCACTCTTCCGGCCATTCCCGGCGGCAACGCCAACGGAATCGCGTTTCGCCTGCTGTACGGCTCCATCCTGGACGTCGCGGCCGTACAGATGCTCGCGCCTGAGGCCGAGGTGACTTCCCTCCGGAAAGTGGCCACGCCAGCGCAGGTCGTGGAGCCTGGCTCTCCGGCGGAGCCGGTCGCCGAAGAAGAGCTCTCTCTCCGCTCGCTCTCGCAGACGGTGCGAGTCGACATCTCCAGGCTGGATCACGTGATGAACGTCGTGGGCGAGCTGATCATCGAGAAGACTCAGCTCGAAACGCTGATGCGGACCCTGTCTGAGAGAACGTCCGCGCAGCAGGCGCGGCTCACTTCTCATGAGCTTGGAAAGATCGCGCGCAACCTCGACCGCAAGCTGAACGAGCTGCAGAAGTCGGTGATCGAGATCCGGATGGTGCCGGTGGGGCAGATCTACTCGAAGATCTCGCGCGCGGCGCGCAAGCTTGCGAGGGAGCTGAATAAGGAGATCGAGCTCGTAGTGCGCGGCGAGGACACGGAGCTCGACAAGATGATGGTGGAGGAGCTCACCGATCCTCTGATGCACATCATCAGGAACGCACTCGATCACGGCATCGAGCCGGCGGAGGAGCGTCGCGCGAGCGGAAAGGCTCCCGTGGGCCGGGTGACGATCAACGCCTACCAGCAGGGGAGCTCGGTCGTTCTCGATGTCATCGACGATGGCCGCGGCATCGACCCCGAGCGCGTGCGACGTGTGGCTGCGGACCGTGGCCTGATCGGCGCCAAGGACGTCGTTGATCAGCAGCGAGCGCACGAGCTGCTGTTCACGCCCGGCTTCTCCACCGCCTCGCAGGTCAGCGAGATCTCCGGCCGCGGGGTTGGTCTGGACGTCGTGAAGCGCAACATTCAGGAGCTGAAAGGCAGCATCGATGTGATCACGAAGGTGGGGGAGGGAACGACGTTCCGCATCTCCCTCCCCATCACGCTGGCCATCATCCAGGCGCTGATCGTCGAGGCTGGAGGCGAGAAGTTTGCCATCCCTCTCACCTCCATCGAGGAATCGCTGCGCATCTACTCCCGCGACATCAGAACGGTGGAGCGGAAAGAGGTCTTCACGCTGCGGAACTTCACCCTCCCGCTGCTGCGCCTGTCCGATGCGTTCCACCTCGAGGACAGGCACGATCGCGGTCCGGATACCAAGTGGTTCATCGTCGTCACGCGTGCCGGTGAAAAGATCGTGGGCCTCCTCGTCGACGCGCTGGTGCGCCAGCAGGAAGTGGTGATCAAGTCCATCGGCGAACGGCTCAAGACCATCCCGGGCATCGCCGGGGCCACGGAGATCGGCGAGAGCGAGATCGTACTGGTCGTCGATGTCGGCTCGCTCATCGACCACTTCGGTGGCCGGGCGCGGCAGGCGCGCGCCGTTGCGGGGGTGAGTTGATCGGTCATCGCGAGCGTGACTCGGTGGAGGGGGGGGGGGGGGGGGGACGCAGGAGGGGCGGGGGGGGCGGCGCCGCGCCGGCGGGGGGGAGGAGGACCACAC
>JANMSA010000231.1:0-4281 GCA_031388865.1 Acidobacteriota bacterium
GTGCCGCGACCTGCGGCAGCTGCAGGGGCGCAGCATGCCGCTCGATTTGCGGACGGAGGCGGTGCTCGTAGAAGGAAGAGGGAAGAGGGAAGAAGAAGGAAAGACGCGGCGCGCCACGCGGCCGGTGGTAGTCGCGGTTGCAATCGTGCTCGTTATCGCCGCCGTCGGCGGCTATCTCTGGCTCGCGCGCCCGCTGCCGCAGACGACCATCGCGATTGTCCCGGTGGCGAATCACACGGGGGAGCCCGAGCTCGACGTGTATCGACTCGCGCTGACGCAGTCGCTGATCAGCGAGCTCGGCGAGTCGCCGAATCTTCGCGTGACGTCCTATCAGCGGTTGCTCGAGCCACTTCGCCGGCACGTCGGCAGCACCGGTGATATGTCGAGTCGAGAGGCCGTGCAGGACATTGCTCAATATACCGGCGCGGAGCTGCTTATCCTTCCCTCGCTCTCGTATCGCGATGGGGCGTGGACGGCTGGCGCGGAGATCCGCAACGTGCAGACCGGCACCAATGTCGCCACTGTCCAGGCGCCGCCTTCGCCGTCATCGCTGCCGAAAGAGACGGCGTACTTGCTGATGGCGTCGCTGGCCGGACGCATTCAGGATCAGTTTCACGTGCCATGGCCGCATCGCGCGCCGGTCCGGGCGGCTGGCGCCCGTTTCAGAAATCCGGATGCCGCGCGCGCATTCGAAGGCGGATCGAATGCGTTTGAGCAGATGGAGTTCGCCGCGGCTCTGGGCGGATTCAAGCGAGCGGCCGAGCTCGATCCGCAACGTGCGATTGCGCTGGCGTGGCTGAGCCGCACCGCACTGCTGATGGGCGACATGAAGACCGCCGAGGCTGCCGCTCGAAGCGCAAGTCAGGTCGTCAATGCGGAGACATCCCGCGCGGATGCGCTCTTGGCTGCAGCTGTGCTCGCCGAGAGCCAGAACGATGTCGAGACCGCCGGGAAGCGCTACGAGGATCTGGCCCAGCTGCGGCCTGCCGACCTGCATCTCGGCCTTGAGCGGGTCGACTTTTTGAAACGACAGGGCCGCAATCGGGAAGCCATAGACCTCTACCACCAGATTCTCTCCCGCGATCGACGGTTCATCCGGCTCAACGTGGATCTCTGCCAGATTTACGTTCGAATCGACGATTACCCGCTCGCCGAAAAGAGTGCTGACGCCGCGATTGGCGCGTATCGAGCGGCCGGAAATCGGGGTGGCGAGGCGCAGGCGCTGTTGTGTCTGGGCGATATTCGCCGCCTGCAGGGGGGGAGCCGTCTGATGGAGGCGAGGGCGCACGTCGAAGGCGCAAGGGTCATCTTTCAGGCGGTTAACTATCCGTATGGGCTGTCGCGGGCCTATCAGTATCTTGGCATCGTGGACGGCGCTGACGGCGACTTCCAGGCATCGGTCGGACATTTCGAGGAGGCACTCAAGCGAAGCCGCGCCGTCGGCAATCGCCAGATTCAGGCCCTTGCATTGATGAACCTCGGCGTTGCGTATGACGCACTGGGCCGGCGATCGCAGGCGCTCAGCTACTACCGTGAGGCGAGAGATTTCTATGCGGAGATGGGCGACGAACGCCGTGCTGCAGAACAGGAAGTCAACGCCGCCAACGTCATCGTCTTGTCGGGTGAAAAGGCCGAACAGGCGGCGGCTCTTCGCCGCCTTGAGAGCGCACGAACGGTCTTGCAGAAACTCGGCGCGGTTGAATTCGATCTGTTCGCTATCCAGGTGAAGGCCGTTAATACACTGTATGCGGGGCGTCCTGGGGATGCGATGCGAGACCTCCGCGCGGCGCTCACAGTGGCGAAGGAGCGAAATCTCAGCAGCCGGATCGGCCTGTTGACCGTGAAGTTGGCAGAAGCATCCTTCGTGACGGGGCACTACGAAGAGGCACGCGTGCTCTATCAGCAGGTGGCATCGAGTGAGGCCGGAAAAGACTCCATTGCACCCCAGATCGGCCTGGCCCGTGTCTACGGCCGCCTGGGTGACCCGAAGACCGCCACCGTCCACCTCGAGCGCGCGATACAGGCTATCGAGGAGACCGGCCACATGCAGCTGGCCCCGTTGGCCTTTCTGGTGCGAGGAGAGCTGGCGGAGCGCGCCGGGACTGTGATCGACGCGCGTGAACACTTTGCAGCATCATCCGCGCTGTGGGTGGACGAGCTGCCGGACGCTGCGAGCGTTGAGGCTCGCTGTAATGAGGGGATGCTGCGGGTGATGGCGGGCGATGCCAAAGCCGGGCGCTCGCTCCTCGAGTCTGGGATGACCCAGGCATCCAGGATGGCTCACACATATCTGGAGAACCACTGCCGTTCGACACGCGCTCGTCTGGAAACCACCGAGCGCCGGTAACCGCGATTGTGGAGGTGAGAGATGGCACGAGCAGGAGACGGCGAGGGAACGTTCGGCGGTAATGGCAGCGTTGACTGGAAGATCAAGAGTCTCAACGTGCGAGCGAAGCGGATCAAGGCCAAGAACGTGACAAAGAACTCGGAGTTCGCCGACAAAGGGACTCAAGACGAGGAATGGGAGTGCGAGGGCGTCGATGAAACAGCGGACATCCCGACCGGGGTGCCGGTCCCTGGAGACGGCCGGCCGTCATTTACGATCTCCATTCTTCTGCCGACCGAGAACAGGGACGCGTTTCTCAACAGCATCCGCACGGCTCCGACGAGCGGTAACTGGGTCATCATCACCCTGCCGATCCTGAGAAACACACCCGAACAGATCAAAGTGAAGTGGCCCAGCAAGCCCGTAGGCACGTTAGCTCCGGTGTAACGCGTTCAGCATACGGGTGAAAAAAGTGGAGCGTTTGGACAGGGCCTTCTGGAGATCGCTCTGCAAGTCGGTGGCGGACTGGTACCGATCGTCCGCGCGTTTGGACACGAGCTTGCTCACAATCCGGTCAAGCTGCCCCGGCCGGTCTGGTGAAAGCTGCGAGGCGGGAATCGGTTCTCGTTCGAGAATGTTGGTCACGGTCTCGGCAGGGGAGGCGCCCGCGAACGGGAGCCTCCCCGTCGCCATCTCGTAAATCACGACCCCCAGAGAAAACAGATCGCAGCGCGGATCGAGCGGCATCTGAAGAATCCGCTCGGGCGCCATATAGCTCGCCGTTCCAATGGGACGGCCGGGAATCGTCGATCCCTCGATGGGCGCCAAGGCGCTGTGTTCCCCGGCCTCGGGCAGGCGCCTCGCGAGACCAAAGTCGAGCACCTTCACACGCCCGCCCGCGTCGATGAAGATATTTCCAGGCTTGATGTCGCGATGGACGATGCCCTTGGCGTGAGCCGCTTCGAGCGCCTGGGCAATCTGCAGCGCGATATCGAGGATCTCCGGCGTTTCGAGCTTCTTGCGCGCCATGTGCGCTTTGAGGTTCCTGCCATCGAGGCGTTCCATGGCGATGAAGGCCCGGCCCTCATGCTCGGCGATCTCGTAGACCGTGCAGATGTGGGGATGGTTCAGCAGGGCAATGATCTGGGCCTCCCGCCTGAGCCGCCGGGTCGCGTCTTCGTCGCCGGCGAGGTCCTCGGACAGGAATTTCAGCGCAACCCGGCGCGGAAGGCTCTGGTCCTCGGCGTCGTAGACCACTCCCATGCCCCCGACCCCCAGCTTGCCCACGACCCGATAATGGGACACCGTTTGCCCAATCATTGTTCAGCTACCAGCTACCAGCTGGCAGCCAAGAATAGCGCACCTGTTCGGGTTTCGTCCGTCAGACGTTATTACCCTTGAACCGCGGAATACCTCGTTTCTGACTGGAGACGCTATGATCCTTCTCGCACCGACCATGACGAACCAAAGGCTTCCTGCGGAGAATGAACCGGGGCCCCAGCCCCTGCTGAGCGATGAGCCGACCATGGAACTGGTCGTCCGTGCGCGCGGCGGGGATCGGACGGCCATGGAAGCGCTGCTCGAGCGGTGCCTCCCGCCGCTCAAGCGATGGGCGCACGGCCGTCTCCCTGCTGCGGCGCGCGGCCGCCTGGACACCGGGGATCTCGTACAGGAAGCCGCGCTGCACGCCATCAATAATCTCGGCACCTTCGAGCCGCGGCATGTCGGCGCCATGCAGGCATATCTGCGCCAGTCGGTGATCAACCGCATTCGCGACGAAGTGCGGCGCATCGTCCGCCAGCCGCCGCCGCTCGAACTGCCCGACGATCATCCGTCGGACCGTACGTCTCCGCTCGAGTTTGCCATCCAGGAAGAGGCCTATGAGCACTATCGCGACGCGCTGTCCCGACTGTCGCCGAAAGATCGCGAGTTGATTGTCGGCCGCATCGAAGTGC
>JANMSA010000313.1:0-3814 GCA_031388865.1 Acidobacteriota bacterium
CAGCGACCCCTCCTTCGAACTTCGCGGCGTCGCGGAGGTCGGCGGCATCCAATACAAGAATCCGTTGCTGGCCGTTTGGCAGCGACATCCCGACGGCCACGATGTGTGGTTCGACTATTCGCGCGGGAACATCGTCGTCAAGAATCCTGACGCTCCCGTGCTTCGCAAGATGTGCGAAGTCGCCAACGCTCTGAACGCACGAGTGCAGGGCGACGAGGGCGAGTTCTACTCTTCCGATGGGCGGATCATCGTGGGCGACGACCATGTCTCCGGGCCTGGAGAAGCGCGATGGGATGAACCCATCAGTCAGGCATTACCTGCGCAGAAAAGATCTTGGTGGACACGTCTGTTCGGGGGCTAGCCGCCTAACTCCGCCGCTCCCTTTAGGTTCTTGTCAATCTCCTTTGCGTTGACCGGTGCGATTCAATTGGGGGTGAAGCGTGTATCTCGCGGCCTCTCAACAGCACTGAGTTGCCTTCCAACTCGCTTGCACCAGAATGCTGCGGACTGGCGGCGTTCCCGTCTCGGCCCTCGTGGGGCATGCGTACGGCTGCACCGGACGCGAACCGCTGTTTTACTGTGCTCCCAGAGGCCAAGGCATCGCGCGCGGTCCGCGCCGGTGAACCGCGGGCCGTTGGAAGCCAGATGGACGATCCTGTAACCTGCATAAGTGAACGACGATTTCGAGGTGATCGGAGAGATCCTCGCGATCGAGACGATCGCCTCGGGGCATGGCATCCGAATCCTCGATCGCCTGAACCGTGAGTACGGAAAGGGCAACTGCGAAAGTTGAAGGGTATCGCACGTGTCCGCTTGTCTGACGGTACTCTGGCGGAGGCGGAGATCCACTGGTTCCAAGCGCATGGGATCGGGAAGCGTAGAATGAAGATCAAGCGACTGATCGAGTAGACCATGAGCCAGCAAAAGCGATTCGCCGTGTGTATTCGGAACCAAGGCAACGAGGCGTCCCTCGAGCTGCGGAAGATCTACGAGGTTCTCGATGATTCAGCGGCCGCCAGCCACGAGATGATTCGGGTCATCGACGAAGAGGACGAGGACTACCTCTACCCGACCTCGTGGTTCGTGCCGATCGATTTGCCCACAAACGTTGAGCAAGCAATCCTCGAGTTGGTCGAGCACTGACGCTGACGCCCAACTCCAGCGTGCAGCGGACGTGGCCCGCTGCGTTACCGTGCTCCAAGCTCCGCAGCTTTTCGCGTCGCGGGCCACGCCGCTGACGCTTGAACCGTTAGCCCCCGGACGCATTGAATCGATGTCGACGTCATTCAGGAGCAGAGTCAGTGAAGCCTGCCGAGTGTCAATCCAGCAGGGCGATGCCAAAGTCTCCCCAGGCTTGCCCGACATCCTCCACCACCTGACAGACACGAGAGGATTCGTAGGGATTGTCTCGAGTAGGCAACTTTGGGCAAACCTTTCTACCGCTTCCAATGATGCTTCCGAAAGTGAATACGGGCATCGCCTCGCTCTCGAAACCCTTCATGAAAGATTGGCAGTCAGCCCGAACGATTGGGACAGCGCAATCCTAAAAGACCTCATTAACCCTGTGTGGGCCGGTTCGAAGATCGAAGAGTTTCCGCTGGTCATTTCCTTCTGCGGTCACTGTCGGAAGGCCGGTCAATGGCTGCACTACGGTCGGTCGGGGGGAGGCGTCGCTCTCGGGTTCAAGCCAACTATCGCTGCGTCCGTCACCATGGACCTTTCACCTGTCGACTACGATCGCGAATCACAGCGCCGCCGAATGGAGGGTTTGTTCGATGCCGCTCGATGCGCAGCGGGAGCCAATCCTACATCGGCCGAACTGAGAGAAGGTGCGCGCGTGACAAGTCTGTACGTGTCATGGCTGGCTATGCGCATCAAGGACCCGTCATTCTACGAAGAAGACGAATGGCGGCTTTCCGGTCAGGTCCTCGTCGCTGATGGAAAGATTCAGAGCAACGGCATCATCAAGTATCGAGAAAGTGGCGATCGACTCATCCCGTACGAGGAGGTGAAGTTTGAAGTCGCCGACCTTCAACACATTGTCGTTGGCTACTCGTCGGCGCTCAGCCTTGACGCTGCGAAGCTGATCTTGACCAGCCAGGGATTCACAGCTGTGGTTGAACGCTCTAAGGTTCCGATTCAGTAAAGAGGCAGGGCTAACTTAATGGGCTAACTTGTGGGCTAACTTTGCGCTGGAGCCGACTTCGGCCCGGTGTCTGATACGCTTTCTTTCACGTTCTTCGCGTGGGCCGAAGCGGCGCAGCTGGGGACGTTGGCCGGCCTGAATGATCGCTGGATCGCACGGAGTAGAATGCCAACATGAACCGGGCAATCAAGGATCTTTACGACCGTGCGGCTGAGTTGGCCCCCGAGGACCGCGCGGAACTTGCGGGCCTTCTTCTCGAGAGTCTCCAGGAAGGGACCGTGCCGACTGGCGCGATCGAACAGGCCTGGGCCGAGGAAGTCGAGAAACGAATGGCGGACTTTCGCGCCGGCCGCGTGAAGACCGTCGCGTGGCAGGAACTTCGCGCTCAGCTCTATCGTTCTAACCGATGAATCAGCGTCTTCGCTTCTTCGAAGAGGCTGCCTCCGAAATCGAACACGAACGGGGTTGGTACCGCGACAAAAGCGACGTCGCCGAAGCAGGCTTCCTGCGTGAACTGGAGCACGCACTCGAGGCTGTCGCCGAGAGGCCAGGATCGTGGCCTCGCTATCTTGCTGGAACGCGCCGATACGTGTTTCCGAAGTTCCCGTTCTCTCTCGTGTATTTCGTTGAAGACGGTGTCGTTTTTGTCGTATCGCTGGCGGCTGAACATCGGAGGCCTGGGTACTGGCGCGAGAGGCTGGACAAGTAGGGCGAAGAATGGCCGCCCAACTCGCCCGCTGCAGCCGACGGCAACCGCCGCGCTGGCGCTCCAAGCGCGGTAATCTCTCGCGTGCGGTTGCCGCGGCTGAGCGGCAAGCGTTGGGCGGCCTGACGCCGGCGAGAGGCGCTGAAACCGGGATCCCTGCTACTCTGGGCCTGTGCGGTTCGAGGTTCTCGGCGAGATCCGCCAGATCGAGACTATCGCCTCGGGTCACGGCATTCGGGTGTTGGATCGGTTGGTGCGCGAGTTTGGTCGAGGTAACTGGCGTAAGCTAAAAGGATTCGCCACCGTTCGGTTGGACAACGGTAGAGTCGTTGACGTCGAGCTGCACTGGTACGAGGCCCACGGAATCGGGAAACGGAAACTCAAGATCAAGCGTTATCTGGTGCAGCCATGAGCTCAAAACACTTTGCCGTCTGCGTGCGGAACGAGGGATACGAAGAGTCCCTCGAACTTCGGAAAATTTACGAAGTCCTTGAGGATCGAGAAGCGGCCAAGGATGCATTGATCCGGGTCGTGGACGAGGACGAAGACTATTTGTATCCAGCGAGCTGGTTTCTCACGATCGAGTTGCCGCAAGACATCGAGCAGGCCGTGTTGGAGCTCGCTCACTCCTAACAACGGGTCGCCCAACTCTCGGTTGCAGCCGGCGCGTACCGCTGCGTTACTGCCCTCCGAGTGCGCTACCATCTCGCGTCGCGCTCCGCGCGGCTGAACCGCAAACCGTTGGGCGGCGGAGCGGAACGCTGGGTGTCTTCAACGACTGAAGCAGCGCCATAGCATGAACTTGGGTTCATGCAGAATAGCCAGCCGATCGAACGACGTTAAACCTTCACCATGGCAGCTCAGCTGGTTCTTGATACTGCACTTAGCCGGTACGCGGTCAGCGACCTGCTTGGCGAGGGCGGCTCGGGCAGAGCGGAACCTGTCAACAACTTTGAGACAGC
>JANMSA010000335.1:0-17374 GCA_031388865.1 Acidobacteriota bacterium
TACTACGCGAAGCTCGAGCTCTTTATCGCCGGCGCGGCGGCAATCTCTCCACTGCTGCTGTTCCTTGCGTCAAAGATCTACTTTGCCAGCGGAGGGTCGCCGCAACTCGGGCTCCTCGGTGCGACCCTGCTGAGGCTCGCGCTGGCGGTGGTGATTCTCGGGCCGGTGACCCTGCTCATGGGCGGAACGCTCCCGGCCGCAGCCCGCGCCGTCGAGACCGACGCAGACTCGGGCCGTCGCGTGGTCGCATTGCTCTACGGGGTGAACACTCTCGGTGCGGTGGCCGGCACGCTGGTGGCGTCGTTCGCACTGCTCGAACATCTCGGCAATCGCTCAACGCTGCTCATCGCAGTGATGGTGAATCTCGTCGTTGCTCTCGCTGCAAGCAGGATGCGCATGAGCTCCGAGGGGGCGGGAGTGGACGAGGTGAACGTCGAGGAGATCCGGCAGGACGAGAGCACGACGCTTCCCGCAAGCCTTGTGTACGCTGCGGCCGCGACGGCGGGCTTCGCGTTCCTGTTGATGGAACTGGTCTGGTACCGGATGCTCTCGCCGATCCTCGGTGGGACGACGTACATGTTTGCTCTCGTGCTGGCCATCGCGCTCGCCGGGATGGCGCTGGGTGGAGCGCTTTACGCGTTCTTCGGCCGTGGGGCCGCGACGGCGGGAGCGTTCGCCATCACCTGCAGCCTCGAGGCGCTGGCCATTGCCATCCCGTTCGCGCTCGGCGATCGGATCGCGCTCTTCGCGAATGCGCTGCGCCAGATCGGCGGAATGGGCTTCGACGGGCACGTTGCCGCGTGGACCATCGTGACGATGATCGTCATCTTCCCGGCCGCGGTGATCGCGGGAGTGCAGTTTCCGTTGCTCATCGCCCTCCTCGGACGGGGCCGTGAGGATCTCGGACGCCAGATCGGAGCCGCCTACGCGTGGAACACTCTCGGGGCGATCGTGGGGTCGCTGGCCGGTGGTTTCGGGCTCATGCCGCTGCTCACGGCCCCGGGGACCTGGCGCCTGGTCGTGATCATTCTGGCGTTGCTCGGCATCGCCGTGGCGGTGCTCGCCTGGCGAGACCGGCAGCGCTTCGTCGGGATCACCACCGCGTTCACCGCCGCGCTCGCGCTGCTGTGCATCGCGGCAATCGGACCGACCGCGGTCTGGCGGCACTCCGGCATCGGCGCGGCGCGCGCCGCGGTTCCGACGTCGCGGAACGAGCTCCGTCGCTGGATGAACGACATACGACGCACGACGACGTGGGAGCGCGAAGGCCGCGAGTCGAGCGTCGCCATCGCAAACGTCAACGACATTTCCTTCATCGTGAACGGGAAGAGCGACGGCGCAGCCCGCGGCGACGCTGGCACGCAGGTCATGGCCGGCATCCTTCCGGCGGCGCTGCATCCGGGTCCGGTCTCGGCGATGGTTGTTGGCCTGGGGACAGGCTCGACCGCCGGCTGGCTGGCTGCGATCCCGACGATGACGCGCGTCGACGCGATCGAGCTCGAGCCGGTCGTGCTCGAAGTCGCGCGCGCCTGCGTCGCGGTCAATGCAGGGGCGATGCAGAACCCGAAGCTGCACATCACGATCGGCGATGCGCGCGAAGTCCTGCTCGCCTCCAGGCGCGAATACGACATCATCGCCTCGGAGCCCTCCAACCCGTATCGCGCGGGTGTGGCCAGTCTCTTCACGACCGAGTTCTATGTCGCGGCCCGCGGGCGCCTGAGGCCGCGCGGCATCTTCGCGCAATGGGTGCAGTCCTACGGTGTGCACGCGGACACGCTGCGGACGATTTACGCGACTCTGACCGAGGTGTTCCCGCACGTGCAGACATGGTGGACGACGACGGGCGACCTCATGCTCATCGCCTCCGCGCAGCCGCTGACCATCGACACGAACGATCTGCGCGCGCGCCTGCGGATGGAGCCCTATCGATCCGCGACCATGAACACGTGGCGCGTCGGAACCGTGGAGGGTTTCATGGCTCGCATGTTCGCCAACGAGGACTTCGCGCTCGAGGCAGCAAAGCAGGCCAGCACGACCAACTCGGATGACCGCACCGTGATCGAGTTCGGCTTTGCACGCAGCATCGACACGGGGGCAACGCTCCACACCCAGATCCAGCGCGACGCGCAGAGCGTCAACGCATCGCGGCCACGCCACGTCCGCGGTCCGATCGATTGGGAGACGGTCGAGCGGAACCGGCCCTGGGTCCAACCCTCCGTGCCGCCAACGGAATACGGGGCGCTGGCTGACCAGGCGCTGGCGGCGGCGAAGGAGGGCCTGGCACAAGCGGAGCCGTGGGCGCGGAGGGTGACGCAGGTGCAGCAGGTCGAGGGAGACTTCATCCTGGCGGCGCTCCGCGAAAAGCAGCAGCGCCCTGACGAGGCCACCGCTCTTCTGCGACGTGCGTTCATCGGCTACCGCCGCACGGCCTGGCCGGAGCGGAAGATGATGGCCGGCGCGTTCGATCTCGCCCGAACGCTGGCGCTGACCAGTCCACAACGCGCACGCATTCTCTTCGAAGCGCTGTCCGTTCCATTTGCGGCGAGGCAGCACGAGAGCAGTCGCCAGCTCGCGCGGATCATCATGGCCCCGCTCTTCGATCGCTGCGGCACCCGAACGATTGCGGCATTGCACGCTGCGGAGCCGCATCCCATGTGGCAGCGCCAGGTCCTCACCATCCGCGCGAACTGTTACGCGCTCGCGGAGGACCCTCTGGCTTTGCAGGCATGGGACGACCTCGCCGAGTTCGCGGACGCGGAACAAGGCTTCGTAGTCGCGCCGCCATCCGATCGCGTACCGCAGTCGCGATGACTCAACCTTCGTTGACGCGCTCCGAGTCACTGAAAGCGCCACGTTCACCCTGAATCGCTACGCGTACCTGCATCCACACAGTATGCGGATGTTCCCCTTCCCCGCGGTTCGAGAGAAGAGCGAGGCAGGTCCGGTCATGCCAACGCAAAACCAAGATTTTCCCGAATTCCCGGAGCCGGGTTTCGATGCACACTCGCGCCATGCTCGATCGTCGCGACTTCCTCAAGGCGGCCGCCCTCCTTCCCGCCGCATGCGTTAGTTCTCGCCGGGGCGGCGGCACGTGGGTCAATGACATCCACTCGCAGCTCAACCGTACCTGGGTGGCGCAGGTGCGCAAGCCTGGCTCCATCGATGAGTTGCGAGAGACCCTCCGCTCCACGCGCGGGGGCGTGTGTACAGCCGGCGGACGTCATGCCATGGGCGGCCAGCAGTTCGCCTCCGACACAACGCTTCTGGACATGAGCGGAATGACGCACGTTCTCGGCTTCGACCGCGAGCGCGGCATCATCGACGTCGAGGCGGGGATCCAGTGGCCGGATCTGATCGCGGCAACGCGCGATTCGAAGTGGGGCATCCGTCAGAAGCAGACCGGTGCGGACCGGCTGTCCATCGGCGGCGCGCTGGCGGCGAACGCGCACGGCCGCGGACTGACCATGAAGCCGTTCGTCGGAGACGTGGAGTCGTTCACTCTGATCGATGGCGCCGGCGAGGCCATCGACTGCAGCCGTGCGCGCAACAGCGAGCTCTTTTCCAGAGTCATCGGCGGATATGGATTGTTTGGCGTCGTGGCGTCGGTGCGCCTGCGTCTCGACCCTCGTCGAAAAGTACAGCGAGTCGTCGAAGAACAGCAGACCGACACCCTCATCCAAGCCTTCGAAGCGCGGATCGCGGAGGGCTACCTTTACGGCGACTTCCAGTTCTCGATCGACTCCGCGTCGGACACCTTCCTGCAGCGCGGCGTGTTCTCCTGCTACAAGCCAGTGTCCGATGACACTGCGATGCCGGCAGCGCAGGCGGAGCTGAAACCGGGGGACTGGATGCGGATGCTCTACGCGGCGCATGCGAACAAAGAGGAGGCGTACCGCCGCTACGTTGGCTACTACCTCTCCACCAACGGCCAGGTGTACTGGTCCGACGAGCATCAGCTCGGTTTCTATCCCGACGACTATCACCGCACCCTCGACCCACTGCTGCAGTCCGCGCGGGCCACGGAGATGATCACGGAGTTGTATGTCCCCCGGGAGCGGCTCGCGGACTTCATGCTCGCCTCAGCCGAAGAGCTTCGTGTCCGCAACGCGAACGTCGTCTACGGAACGGTGCGATTGATCGAACGCGATGACGAGACGCTCCTGGCGTGGGCCAAACAGCGGTACGCGTGCGTGATCTTCAATCTGCACACGGAACACGACCAGGGGTCGCTCGCGCGCACGGCGGACGCATTTCGCGCGCTCATCGACCTGGCCCTCGCACGCGCGGGAAGCTATTACCTCACCTATCATCGCTGGGCGCGGCGCGAGCAGGTGGATGCTGCCTATCCGCAGTTCGCATCGTTCCTGCACGACAAGAAGCGCTTCGATCCCCACGAGCGATTCCAGAGCGAGTGGTACCATCACGCAAAGAGCCTCTACGCATGAGCTCCAGGGGCGGTTGTCCGGGAGTCGCCCAGGCGAAGTCACGGACAACGGGCAACTGAGAACTGAGAACCTATGCATGATCCAATGGCCCTGGTCACGGACTACCTGCTCGCAATCGCGGCGGGGATCTTTGCCGTCCGTGTGTGGCGCCTGCACCGGATGTGGGCGTGGGCGTTCGTCTTCACCGCACTGGCGGCCTTCCTGGGCGGGACTTTCCACGCCTTCGCGCCGCAGAACGCTCTGCTCTGGAAGGTGGTGGTCTATTCCGTCGGCATCGCCAGCTTCTTCCTCCTCGCCGGGAGCGGTGGCCGCGCGCTGAGAGTCTTTGCCATCGCGAAAGCGGTCGCGTACCTGAGCTGGATGGCCACCCATGACGGGTTCGAATGGGTGATCGCCGACTACGGCCTGACGCTCGTAATCGTGGGTGCGGTGCACATCATCTGGCGCTCACCCGCGACGAGCTGGGTGTTGGGCAGCATCGCCGTCTCCATTCTGGGAGCGCTGGTCCAGCAGTTCCACGTGACCGTCCACCCCTACTGGTTCGATTTCAACGACCTCTATCATCTGATCCAGATCGTGGCGCTGTGGATGTTGTCCCGAGCCGCGTTTGCGCGCTACGGACCCAGCGCAGGGATCACGAAGTCAGCGACAGCGCCACGCTCGACCCAACCCATGTGAACTGTTTGTTGAAGTCCACTCCCAGCATCTTGCCGCGCGACAGACGGACCAGATTCTGCGCGAGGGTCAGTCGAGGCTCATCGTCAGGGCGCAGGAACATCAGGCGAATCTCGATCTTCACGCCGCCGCCGTCTGTGGCATGAACAGCTGGTTCGTACTCGATCTTTTCCTGAATGCACCAGGCGTGGCGCTCCGCCTCGGGGATCGACTCGATGTCCGCGCGCGTCGGATCGACGTTCACGCCCCCTCCTGCGAAGGAGAAGAGCGGTTTGAGCACGTAGCCTGAGAGATCCTCCGGAACCTGTTCCAGCTCGGAGACGAACGTGGCGCGCGGCACGGACTCGTGGCTGAGGAACGGGAGCGAGTACTTCGACCACACCCAGTACCAGTTTGGATGCGGCGCCCACTCCACGTCCAGCTCTTCGCGGTAGTCGAACGGCAGCTCCACGCCCTTCGCGATCAGCTCATCGAACACGACCCGGTTGTAGATGCGCCTCACGGGCGTTCCGTCGGCGCGGAAGAGCTGCTTCCCGCGACGCTTCAAGGTCGTGGGATCGACCGCGTCCACGCCGAACAGCAGCTTTGTGGCCGCGAAATCGGAATACGTCTTCTGCCGCGGCGGATCGAGATCCATCAGGATCACCTCCGCCGGATCCTGTTCGCCCAGGATGGTCCGGCGGGTCAGATCCAGGAACGAGTCGCGGTCGTGCCCCGAGTACCAGCACGACCAATCGGCGTCCAGACCGTCCATCGTGGCGATGGTGTCTCGCCAGGCGTCGCGCTGGATGACCTGCAGCGCAGTCAGCGACGGAAAGCCCTGCAACTCGATGAGCTTCGGCAGGAGCGTCCCGTCCGCATCGCGCACGACGGCAAAATCGACCTGCGTCAGGTTGGGCAGGCGATCCATCCCGGGAGTGTTCCACCGCGCCGGAATGGCAGCTTTCATCCGCTCGATGAGCGCCGGGTCGGAGAGCTGGTCCACGATCGCGTTCGCGCTCTCGGTCATGCGTCGCTTGAAGTCGTCGGTCAGGAAAAAGGGCGTTTCCGCAAGGCGGAAGCCCAACGTGCAGCCGAGGCGGTGTTCGAGGTCGGTGCGGTAGCGGTCGTAGTGCGCGGGGGTGAACTGCGCGTTGAAGAGGCTGCGGAACCGCGGATCCATGCGAGGCCAGAGGTTAGCATTGTGCGTTAGAGTTCGTGCCGCAATGACCAAGCTCTTGGGCAAAACCTGGCAGGCAGCACTCCTTCTGTTCGGCTCCGGCGCCTGCGCGCTCATTTACCAGACCGTCTGGATGCGCGACTTCCGGCTGATCTTCGGCGCGTCGACTGTGGCCACCGGCGCCGTCCTGGCGATCTTCATGGGTGGCCTCGGCCTCGGCAGCGCCCTGCTCGGCAAGCGTGCCGACCGCCACCCGCACCCACTCGCGTTCTACGGGCAGCTGGAGATGCTCATCGCCCTCTCGGCGGCCATCACCCCGCTGCTGCTGATGGCGATCCGCGCCGGCTATTTCGCCATCGGCGGCGCGGCCGCGCTCGGGACGGTCATGGCGACGCTGGTGCGCATCGTTCTCTCCGCACTCGTGCTTGCGGTGCCGACGATCCTCATGGGCGGCACGCTTCCCGCGATGGCGCGCGCCGTCGAGACGAACGACGACACCGGTCGCCGGCGTCTGGCGTTGCTCTACGGCATCAACACCCTCGGCGCGGTCTTCGGCGCGGTGATCGCGACCTTCGTCCTGCTCGAACGCTTTGGCAATCGCACGACGCTTCTGATCGCGGCGGTGCTCAACCTCGCACTCGGCGCGATCGCATACTTTGGCGGACGCCGCATCGCAAAGCAGGATCAGGCGGCGATCGTGGAGCCGTTGCGCGCTTCGGCCATGCCGGCTCGGCTCGTCCTCATCGCGGCGGCGCTGGTCGGCTTCGCGTTTCTGCTGATGGAGCTGGTCTGGTACCGCATGCTCTCGCCACTGCTCGGCGGCACGACCTTCATGTTCGGACTGGTGCTCGCCATCGCACTGGCGGGCATTGGCATCGGAGGCGCCCTCTACTCGTTCGGGAGCCGCGCACGCACCGCTACCGCCACCGCGTTCGCCGTCACGTGCACGCTCGAAGCGCTGGCGATGATCATCCCGTTCGCGTTGGGCGACCGTATCGCCGTTTTCGCGAACGCGCTGCGCTCGTTGCGCGTCTTCGGCTTCAGCGGTCATGTCATCTCGTGGACGATGGTAACGACCGGCGTGGTGCTGCCTGCCGCCATCGTCGCCGGCTATCAGTTCCCCCTGCTGATCTCGCTGCTGGGCCGCGGCCGCGAGAGCGTTGGGCGCGAAGTGGGGATGGCCTACGCGTGGAACACCGGCGGCTCCATCGCCGCCTCGCTCCTCGGCAGCTTCGTGCTCATTCCCATGCTCGGTGCGCGCGGAAGCTGGAAGCTCGCGACGGGCGTTCTGGTCGTGCTCGGCGCGGCGACGCTCTTCTACGCGATGCGCGAGCCAGCGCGAAAGTACGCTTTCGCCGCTGGAGCCGCCGCTGCCTTGACCATCGGGCTGATGTTGTCGCTCGGACCGTCATCACTCTGGCGCCACTCAGGCATCGGTGCCGGCCGCGCGCCCATGCTGACCACGCCGAACGAGTTGCGCGAGTGGACCAACAACAACCGCAACGCGACGATCTTCGAAAAGGACGGCCGCGAGAGCAGCATCGCCCTCCATGCCGGCGACGACCTCGGTCTGATCGTGAACGGCAAGAGCGACGGCTCCGCTCGGAATGACGCCGGCACGCAGGTCATGTCCGGCATGCTGCCGATGCTCGTCCATCCGAACGCGAAATCGGCCATGGTAATCGGCCTGGGCACCGGGACGACCTCCGGCTGGATCGCAGAGATCCCGACCATGGAGCGCGTGGACGTGGTGGAGCTCGAGCCCATCGTCGTCGACATCGCCGGGTACTACGCGCCGGTCAATCGCAACGCGCTGCAGAACCCGAAGCATCACATCGCCGTCGGCGACGCGCGCGAAGTGCTCCTCACTTCGCGCCAGCAATACGACGTGATCTTTTCCGAGCCTTCGAATCCCTACCGCGCCGGCATCGCCAGCCTCTACACCCGCGACTTCTACTCTTCCGTCGTGAATCGCCTCGGACGGAACGGCCTGTTCGTTCAGTGGATGCAGATGTACTCCATCGACGCAGCCACGATGAAGACCATTTACGCGACGATCAGCTCCGTCTTTCCGAACGTCGACACGTGGACGACGACCACGGGCGACATCGTCCTCGTCGCGTCGCGGGAACCCATCGTCTACGACGCGAACGTGATGCGGCAGCGCCTGGCCGTCGAGCCGTACCGCGGTTCGACGCACGCCGCGTGGCGCGTTGAAACTGCAGAAGGAGTGCTCGCGCACTTCATCGGATCGGAGAAGCTCGCGCACGCTGCCGCGAAGGGAGTCAAGATCCTCAACACCGACGACCGTCAGGTCATCGAGTTCAGCTTCGCGCGGTCCCTCGGGCGTGATCTGGATCTGATGAACGAGCTCGTTGCCGCCTCGAAGCGCTTGAACGCGCAGCGTCCGACGAACGTACGCGGTACGTTCGACTGGGCGGCTGTCGATGCGAACCGCGCGTCGATCGCGTGGTTGCGCGGTCCCGACCTCAAGAGTCAGTTTGCGCGCCGGTACGACTTGGGCGACCTCCCCGGAGCTCTCGCAACGTGGCGCGCGGCGCCGTTTACACCAGTGAACTCGCTCGACAACGCCAGGGTCGGACACATCCTGGCCGACGTGGGCGATGACGCCGCGCTGACGTACATCGATCCGCTGCGTCCGTGGCAGCCAGTCGAGGCGGACGCGCTGACGGGACTGCTCCTGTATCGGAAGGGAAGTCTGGCGGGAGGTGCATCGCTGATGGGCGACGCACTCGTGCGGTATCGCGAGGACCCCTGGCCGCTCACGAGCATCATGAAAGCAGCCATCACCGCGACCGCCGAGACGGCGCGCGATCCGAAGGCGGCGGAGAAGGCCCTGGATGGACTGTCCAAGCCGTACAGCGCGTACATCCTCGAAGAATCGCGGGCCCGCGCGTTCCTCGCAGCCGCCTGGGAGGCGCGCAAGTGCGGACCGGCGACGCTCACTGCGCTGCGGGAGTTCGAGCCGAACGTGCCCTGGACTGCGTCAGTGCTTCAGATGCGCGCCGTCTGCTACTCCGCGGCCGGTCTCAACGACCTCGCCGCGCAGGCGCAACGCGACCTGCTCGAGTTTGCCGAAGGAGAGCTGCAGCCGATCGCGGCACAATAAACCGTCTTTTGCTGTCATCCCGAGCGAGGGAACGGCAGAGGACCGCCGTGGAAATGGTGATGACACGCGGTCGCAGCCGGCACGAGCCTGGTGAATGGCACGGGAGCGACCCCTCATCCGCCGGAGCCTGCCCTGAGCAAAGCCGAAGGGGCACCTTCTCCCCTCTGCGGAGGGGAGAAGGCTCTCGATGTTTGTTCTTCCAGGGGAACGTGCGACGAGCAAGTGGATGACCGCCGGACGGCAGCCGGCTTTCCATCGCTCACAGCTCGCGCGCACGTTTCGGCAGTACATTGGCCTTGATGAACAAAACCTGGGCGGTGGCGTTGCTGCTGTTCGTGTCGGGTCTGTGCGCGCTTGTTTACCAGACGGTCTGGATGCGAGAGTTCCGGCTGATCTTCGGCTCCTCGACGCTGGCCGGAGCCGCGGTGCTGGCGATCTTCATGGGCGGCCTCGGCGCGGAGCGGCCGTTCTTGGGAAACGATCGGATGCACACGACCACCCTCTTCGTTTCTACGGAATGCTGGAGATCGGAATCGCGATCTCCACTGCGTTCACGCCGTGGCTGATCGATCTGGTGCGCGTCGCCTACGTCGCGTCCGGCGGATCGCACGTGCTGCGGTTCGTTCTGGCCGCGCTCGTGCTCGCGTTGCCCACGTTCCTGATGGGCGGAACGCTGTCCGCTGCTGCGCGCAGCATCGCGGGAGACTCGGGCCGGCGTAGCGTAGCGCTGCTTTACGCGATGAACACGGCCGGGGCTGTGACAGGCGCCGTCGTCGCCGGGTTCGTGCTACTGGAGCACTACGGCAACCGGCGGACGCTGTTCGCGGCGGCTGCGCTCAATCTCGCGGTCGGGCTTGTGGCGCGCTTCAGTGGAACGGCGGCCATCAGCGGGCCGATCGTCGTCGCCAGGACGAAGTCCGCCGCACCGCGGAATCTCGTGACCGCCGCCGCCGCGATCACCGGCTTTGTGTTTCTGCTCATGGAGCTGGTCTGGTATCGCATGCTCTCGCCGCTCCTCGGCGGCACGACCTTCATGTTCGCGCTCGTGCTCGCGATGGCGCTCGCCGGCATCGGCATTGGCGCTGGACTGTACGCGCGATGGCGCGGGGCGGCGCTCGCGACTTCGGGCGGCCTGGCCATCGCGCTCGCGCTCGAAGCGCTGGCGCTGGGCCTTCCCTACGCGATTGGCGATCGCATCGCGCTGCTGGCTCTCTCTCTGCGCGATGTGCCGGCGTTCGCCATGCAGGTCGGTGGCTGGGCGATCGTCACGGCGATCGTGGTGTTGCCGGCGGCGATCATCGCGGGTGCGCAATTCCCGCTGCTGATTGCGCTCCTGGGACAGGGGCGAGACAACGTTGGCCGTGACGTCGGCCTGGCGTACGCGTGGAACACTGCCGGCGCGATCGGCGGTTCGCTGGCTGGTGGCTTCGCGCTGATTCCCTACCTCGGCGCCACCGGCTGCTGGCGTCTGTGCGTGGCGATGCTCGTCGCACTGGCGGCGGTCTTCGCCTGGCGCGCACAACGCACCTCGCATCTGATGTACGCGACACTCGCGGGAGGCGCCGCCGTCGTGGCGTTGTTCGCGGCCGGGCCGAGTGCGGTGTGGCGCCACTCCGGCATCGGCGCCGGGCGCGCACCGCGGATGGGGACCGCCGCGGAGTCACGCGTCTGGATGAACTCCGTGCGCCGCACGCTTCTGTCAGACGCGGAGGGCCGCGAGAGCAGCATTGCCCTCATGCGCGATGATGATTTGGGCCTGATCGTCAACGGCAAGTCCGACGGTTCGGCGCGGCGCGACGCGGGAACGCAGGTGATGGCGGGGATGATTGCCGCGCTGCTGCATCCGCAGCCTCGCACGGCGATGATCGTTGGCCTTGGCACCGGCACCACGGCGGGCTGGCTTGCGGCCGTTCCGTCGATGCAGCGGGTCGATGTCGTGGAGCTCGAGCCGGCCGTCATTCGCATGGCGCGAGAGTACGCCGCCGTGAATCGCCAGGCACTCGACAATCCGAAAGTGCGCGTGGCCGCCGGAGACGCGCGCGAAACGCTGCTGGTCTCCCACGCCCGCTACGACATCATCTTTTCCGAGCCGTCCAATCCGTATCGCGCGGGCGTCGCCAGTTTGTACACGCGCGAGTTCTACGAAGCCGTCAGCGCGAGGCTGGAGCGCGGCGGCGTCTTCGCGCAGTGGGTGCAGACCTACTCGATCGACGCACAGACTGCGCGCACGATCTACGCGACCCTCACCTCTGTTTTTCCGCACGTGCAGACCTGGACCACCAATCCCGGCGACGTCGTGCTTCTCGCATCGCGCGAGCCGCTTGCGCTGGACGCGGACGCAATGCGCCGCCGTCTCGCGCAGGAACCTTTCCGCCGCGCCGCGCACGCGGCATGGCGCGTCGAATCGGCCGAGGGCGTGCTGGCGCATTTCATCGCGAATGAGAACATGGCCGCGGCGTTCAACAAGGAGGCGCGCCAGCTCAACACCGACGATCGTCCCGTCATCGAGTTCGGATTCGCGCGATCCCTCGGGCGCGATTCGTTCGGGACGACGGACATCATCGCAGCCGCTACGCGAGCTCGAGACGACCGTCCACGGTGGCTGCACGGTGCCGTTGATTGGGAGTTCGTCGCAGCGAATCGCGCAGCGCTCGCCTATCTGCCGAGCGGCGACGCGCGAAACGAGTTCGCACGCATCTATGCCGCGTCCGAGTTTGGGAGCGCGGCCGCCGCATGGATGGCCGCGCCGTGGACTCCGGCGAACTCGCGTCAGCTCGCGGCAGTCGCCCATGTGCTGGCGCTTGCCGGCGATGAGCGCGCCGAGGGATTCGCGGAGCAGCTTTACGCGTGGCAACCGGTGGAGGCGGATGCGATCGTCGGCATCCTCCGCTACCGGCAGGAGCGCGCCGGCGAAGCGCTCGACCTCATCGCACCGGCGTTGATGCGCTATCGCAAGGATCCGTGGCCGTCGCGCGGCGTCATGGAATCCACGCTGACGATCGCCGCGGCGATCGCAGCGAATCCGCAGCATGCGCCACGCATGCTCTCGGCACTGTCCATTCCGTATGCCGCCTATCAGCTCGAGGAAGTGCGCCGCATCGCGTACGTCGCCGGAGCGTGGTCCGACGGCCGCTGCAACTCGCGGACGATTGGAGCGCTCGCGGCGTTCGAGCCTCACCCGCCGTGGGTGAAGGAGATTCTGCAGATGCGCGCTCTCTGCTATGAGACGGCGCGGATGGGCGACCTGGCGGTACGCGCGCGGAAAGAGCTGACGGAGTTCACGACGGCCGAGGCTACTTCTTCTTCAGCTCAGTCAGCACGAGCTTCGCTACTGCCTTGAGCGTGTCGAACACGCCCGTGCCCGCCATGGCCACGGCCTCGAAGGTCGGTTCGCCTTTGAAGTTGAGCTGGCGATACATCTCGTCCATCGGCAGGGCGGTGGGGAGGTCGCGTTTGTTGAACTGCAGCACGTAGGGCACGGCCTTCAGTTCGTAGCCCTGTTCCTTGAGGTTCTTGTCGAGGTTTCCCATCGACTCGATGTTCGCTTCCATCCGCGCGTCCTGCGAGTCGGCTACGAACACGACGCCGTCGACACCTTTGAGGATCAGCTTACGCGAAGCGTCGTAGAACACCTGCCCGGGAACCGTGTAGAGGTGGAATCGCGTCTTGAATCCGCGGACCGTGCCGAGGTCGAGGGGGAGGAAGTCGAAGAAAAGAGTGCGGTCTGTCTCCGTGGCCAGCGAGATCAGCTTCCCTTTGGACTGGGGGTTGGTCTTGTCGTAGATCCACTGCAGGTTGGTCGTCTTCCCGCAGAGCCCGGGCCCGTAGTAGACGATCTTGCAGTTGATCTCCCGCGCGGCGTAATTGATGAACGTCATCGCTATTCGCTGAACAGGCTGTCGATGTCTTCGTCCGTGATCTCGGCGAACGGCGAATCGAACCGGTGGGACATGGAGCCTCGCTCCAATTCTGATTTGCGGATCAGCTCTTCGAAGGTGCGCTCGAGCTCCGTCGAGGCCTTCTTGACACGCAGGCGTACCAGGCCGAGGGAGGACTTCTCGTCGAAGATCACGACCAGAATGACGCGCTGCGCCACGAGCGAAATGTGGATGTTGTCCTTCTCCCCTTCGTGAAAGAGGATCGAGAACTCCTTCTCTCCGATGAGCTTGGCCAGCCCGTCCGTCGCCGCAACGTTGCCCGCGGTCAGGGAGGCCAGGGACGTCGCGTCCACGCCGCGCATGTCGCCCTGAACGGCGATCTGCTGGCCGTTCTTGTCGACCAGAAAGACGATTTTCGAGTTGGAGTCGACCTGCAGACGTTGGAGGATCTCCTTGATCTGAAGGTACTCCTCCTCGAACATCACGAGATCAGGAGACGCCATTTTTCACCATATATGTGCCCGCGAGAGGGACGGAACTGTATAGCATGAAAACGGTTGTCGGTTGTCAGTTGTCAGTTGTCTGCGCCTCTTTGCCTGGACGGCAAGCTTGCGAGCGCCCCATGTCGGTTACGCCTGGCCGATCGTCCGGGCGCGACTGCCCGGACAACTGACAACCGACAACACGCAGCGACGCGCGCGCGATCAAATCTCTCGCCGCCCCTCCAGCGCCTTCGACATCGTGACCTGGTCCGCGTATTCGAGATCCCCCCCCACCGGGAGCCCGAACGCGAGGCGTGTCGTGCGCACGTTCAGAGGACGGAGTTGCTGGGCGATGTAGAGCGCGGTGGCCTCCCCCTCGACGTTCGGGTTCGTCGCGACGATCACCTCGCGTGGACTGTTGCGCTGCACGCGCTTGATCAGCCCGCCCACGTCGATGTCCAGCGGGCCGACTCCCTTGAGGGGCGACAGGGCGCCGAGGAGTACGTGATACACGCCCTTGAAGTCGCGCGTCGACTCGATCGTCTGGATATTGAAGGCCTCTTCCACGACGCAGATGAGCGACGGGTCGCGGCGCGAGTCCGAACAGATCACGCAGGGCTCGACGTCCGTCATGTTGTTGCAGACCGAGCAGCGGAAGATCTTCGACTTCACCTCGGCGATCGCCATCGCCAGCACCTCAGCCTCAGCCGCCGGACGCTTGAGGATGTGATACGCGATCCGCGCCGCCGACTTGCCGCCGACGCCAGGGAGCTTGGTGAGCTCGTTGATGAGATGAGCGAGGGGTGGGGCAGTCATGGTTGGCGGTTGGCAGTTGGCGGTTGGCGAAAAAAAACGCGTAGCTGGATGGCGGTCTCCCGCCAACTGCCAACTGCCAAAGGGTCAGAATCCGGGAATCTTCATCCCGCCCGTCATCGCGCCGAGTGAGCCCTGCATCTCCTCGTCTACTTTGCGGGCAGCTTCGTTGATGGCGGCTTTGACGAGGTCCTGGAGCATCTCCACGTCCTCGGGGTCGACGGCTTCTTTGTCGATGGTGATGGCCAGGAGCTCTTTGTTGCCGGACATCTCCGCCTTGACCATCCCGCCGCCGGCCGTGCCTTCCACGCGGATGCTGGACATCTGGCGTTGCATCTGGTCCTGCATCTGCTGCGCCTGCTTCATGAGTTGCTTGATGTTCATCGTTTCTTCTCCTTCACGAGCTCGCCGCCGAGGTGTTTGCGAAAGGCGCTGAGGACGGGATCGTCGGTGAGTGCGGACGGCCTGTCTTCGGCGCGGCGACCCGCTGGCGCAGGCTCGGCGCTCTGCGTCATCGCCTCGATGGTGATGGGCTCTCCGTACATCTGCGATGCAATTTCTTCGATGGTGATGCGCGCGTCGGTCACGGCGTCGATGGCGAAGGGATCCTCGAGCTCGAAGACGATCCGGTTGCCGTCTCTTCTCACCTTCGCGCCGGAAAGATAGCTACCGACCACCGGTTTCTTCTTTTGAATCTCCGCGATCAGTGCGGCGACGTCTCCAGGCCCCTCAGTTCGCGCGCTGTCATCCCCAGCGTGATTCGAGGGCCCTGGGCGGGAGGGGCGCCCAGCAGGTTCCTTGGCCGCAGCGCGTTCGGTCGACTCGGGCGTCGCCAGAGCAGCGGTCCTCGGAACCGCGGGTCGGGAGATGGAAGCGGATGGAGAGGCCGGCTTCGTCCCACCGGCAGGTTTCGCTGCGCGAGCGGGCGCCGAGACACCGACCCCACCTGCTGCGATCACGGACTCCATGCTCTTCAAGCGAGGGAAGGTGGTGGCTTTCAGCAACGCGATCTCGACGGCCAGGCGCTGGTGCTCGGCACGGTTGACAGTCTCGTCGTCGCGCAGGAGGAGATTCGCGATGCGCAGCAGTTCGGTATACGAGAACTGCTCGGCAACCTTACGCAACGTCGGCAGATCCTCTGGCGAGGCCGCGAGCATGGCTTCGTTTGCGCCACCAGCGAGCAGCAGCAGATTGCGTACAAAGTTCAGCAGGTCGCGATACAGCATTTTGAAATCGCGTCCGCTGTCCGACGCTTCCTGCAGCGCTTCCAGGACGCCGGTGTGATCGCCTTCACCGATGAGGGTGACTACGCGGGCGAAGAAGTTCGTTTCGGAGAGACCGAGGATCGTGGCCACATCGGCGGCGGTGACGTTGCGGCCGGCGAAGGCGATGATCTGATCGAGGAGCGACAGCGAGTCCCGAACGCTGCCTTCGCCACGCCGAGCGACGATCTCGAGCGCGCCGCGATCGGCAGTGATTCCTTCCTGGCGGCAGATCTCCTCGAGGCGGCCGACGAGATCCTCGAGCGTGATCTTGCGCAGCACGAACTTCTGCACGCGCGAGAGGATCGTGGCCGGAACCTTGTGCATCTCCGTGGTGGCGAACATGAACACCACGTGCGGCGGAGGTTCTTCGATGAGCTTGAGCAGGGCGTTCCAGGAGGCGGTGGAGAGCATGTGCGCCTCGTCGATGATGAAGATGCGGTAGCGGTCGCGCGCAGGCTGGAACTGCGAGACGTCGCGCAGCTCACGAACGTTGTCCACGCCTGTATACGTGGCGGCGTCGATCTCGCGCACGTCCATGTCGATGCCTTCGGTGATCTCGCGGCAGGTCGAGCAGGTGTTGTCGGGCTCTGTGGTGGGCCCGGTGACGCAGTTCAGCGCTTTCGCGAGGATCCGGGCGGTGGTCGTCTTGCCGATCCCGCGCACGCCGGAAAAGAGGTACGCATGGTGAATGCGGTTCTGCTCGATGGCGTTATGGAGCGTCCGCACCGCCGTCTCCTGACCGACGATGTCGTGGAATGTCTGCGGACGATATTTACGCGCGAGCGCCTGGTAGGACATGAAGCCTGGCAGTTTAACCCTGAGCGAAGCGAAGGGTTAGGTTTCGAACCCTGAGCGAAGCGAAGGGTCAATGGAGCCCTCTCGAAAAGTAAACGCTTCAGCGAAGAGGCTCACGCTAAAAATGAAGCGTGGGCAGGAAGCGCTCACTCTGCGAGAGGGCTCCCGTGATTCTTCGCTTCGCTCAGAATGGAGGGGCAGAGCAACGCCCGCTCGGAAGAGCCCAGGCCGTACTGTGTCACACAGGGTAGGCACCTTATCGCTGCTACCTTCCGGTCCTGACGAGGTTCGGTGCTCCTGCTGCACAGGACCCGGGCTCATCCCAGCGGGCGCTGCTTTTTAATCCTTCATCCTCAATCCCGCTCGCGAACAGCGAGCAGCAATGGCGGAGAGAGTGGGATTCGAACCCACGGTACGCGATTAACGTACACACGCTTTCCAAGCGTGCGCCTTAAGCCACTCGGCCATCTCTCCGTTTCACGGGATTGAGGATTGAGGATTGAGGATTGAGGATGAAAATCAGTCACGATAAACGTGCCTGCTAACCAATCCTCAATTCTCAATCCATAATCCTCAATCCGCGATAGCGCGAATGGCGGAGAGGGAGGGATTCGAACCCTCGATACCCGTGAAGGTATAACGGTTTTCGAGACCGCCGCGTTCAACCGCTCTGCCACCTCTCCGTATCAATCGCGCTGGCGCAGCTGGCGGAAGAAAGCCTGGAGCACCGAC
>JANMSA010000977.1:0-4928 GCA_031388865.1 Acidobacteriota bacterium
GCGACCAACCGCGACCTCGCGTCCAGCGTCCGGGAAGGCACCTTTCGCCGCGATCTATTTCACCGCATCGCGACGCTCTCTCTCAAGCTGCCCCCTCTGCGTTCTCTTCAGAGTGGCGGCTGTTCGGGGAATAGCGTCACGTTGGCCTTTCGTACCTCGTCGCGATACTTCGCCACGTCCTCGGCGAACAGTCTGTTGAAATCGGCGAGCACGGTTTTCAGTTCCGATTCCGCGCGCTCCAGATAGGAGAGTTGCGCGGGCGTGGGCGCGTCCCAGGATGACGACATCGCGTACATCGGGTAGCCGATCTTCGACAGCACGTCCGTGTCCGCTGTGATGCCCTTCGTTTTCGGCGGCTGCCAGAGACGCTTCTCCATCTCGTCCAGACGCTTCTTCAGCGCAGTGCCCGACTTCACGACCGGGTCTGGAGCGTCCTCCGCGGCGTCGTCAGGCTTCTTCAGCTTCGCAGAAACGGCGTCGATGTCTACACGCGTCTTCTGAATACGCTCGATCGCCTCGGTGATTGACTCGGTGAGCTTGCCCGCGCGCAGGAGCGCGTCGTATTTCGCCTGGCGTTCCTGCTGGGTGTACGTCTCGCGGGGATCGGCGAGCACGCGCACGGTCTGCTGCCCGAGGTTGCCGCGAAACTTCATCGTGACCTTGTACGTCCCGGGCGGCACCTCGGGCCCGGTGCGCGCGCGAACCTCGGCCGCATCTTCCCCGGGAACCTCGGGACGTTTGAACGCGTCGCGACGCAGGTCCCAGGCGGTCCGGTTGACCCCGAGCCGCGCGGTCGCTTTGAACTTGCGGATGATGACTCCGCTCGCGTCCGCAATCTCGATGTCCACCTGGGGCGCTTTGTCGTCGCCCATCGCCGGTTCTTTGCCCTGCGCCTGGGGCTCCGGCACTTTCGGCTCCGGCCCTTTCGGAATGTCGGGAGGCGCCCCCGTTTCGGTCACGATCGCCTTCTGTGCGGCGTCGCGCTCCTTCTCTTTGCGCTCGCGCTCTTTTTCTTCTGTCGGATGAGGAATGCCGGGAAGATTGAGAGCGTAGGTGAGCAGCGCGCCGTAGGGCTCATTCTCGCCGCGGAATTCGCCGTCTCCGACGAAGCGGCTACCGCGCTTCTGGCGTGTCGTGTAGGCCTGCGCTTCCGGCACGTCGAACAGGTGCAGCGGCTTGCTCAGGACCTCTTTCGACAGCGTGCGCAGTGGACGCACATCGTCCAGCACGTACGCCGCCCGTCCATGGGTGCCGATGACCAGGTCGTGGTCGCGCGGATGCACCACGAGCCCCTGTACGGAGACCGTGGGGAAGCCGTGCTTCCACTTCATCCACGCCTTCCCCCCATCCACGCTGACGTGAAGGCCGAACTCCGTTCCGAGGAAGAGCAGATTGGGCTCGACCGGATCCTGCTCGATCGAGAGCGCGTAGCCCTGCACGTCTTTCGTGACGAGCGACGTCCACGTCTTGCCGTAGTCCGTCGTGCGATAAACGTAGGGCGTCCAGTTGGAGCGCCGGTGATCGTCGAGAACGATGAATGCCGTCGCGGAGTCGTGACGCGACGCTTTGATCTCCGGCACCCAGGTGTTCACCGGAACGCCTTTCAGGTTGGCTTCGACGCTGATCCAGTTCGCGCCGCCGTCGCGGGTGACGTGGACACGGCCGTCATCCGTCCCTGCCCAGATCACGTTGCGGTCGCGGGTGCTCGGCGCGATGGTGATGACGGAGGTGTAGTTCTCGGCGCTGGTCACGTCGGGAGTGAGGCCGCCGCTCCTGCTCTGGTTCTGCCACTCTTTGCGGTTGGTGGTCAGATCGGGACTGATCGTCGTCCACGAGTCGCCCCGGTTCGATGACTTGTGGACGAAATGGCTGCCGAAGTACACGCCGCTGGGATCAAATGGATCGACCGCGATGGCCGCGTTCCAGTTGAAGCGCAGGTCGGGCTGGCCAGCGGGCGGCGCCGGACGGATGTCCTTGCGCTCACCGGTCTTCAGGTTCCAGCGCATGATGTAGCCTTCCTGGCTCATCGCGTATCCGACCGACGAGTCGCCCGGGATTGGTGCGGTGCCGAACCCATCGCCGAAGCCCACCTCCTGCCAGTCCCAGTTGCGGATCCCTACGGTCTCCCACGTTGTGTTCGGTCCTTTCCACGAGCCGTTATCCTGCATGCCGCCGTACACGTTGTACGGGACCTCGTTGTCGACACCGATGTGGTAGTACTGGCCGAGGGGCAGGGTGGCGATGAAGCGCCAGCTCTGGCCGCGGTCCTCGCTTTCTGCGACGCCGCCGTCGTTGCCGACGTAGATCTGCGAGGGATCGTTTGGATTGATCCAGATCGCGTGGTAGTCCGGATGGATCTTCGCGAACGGGATCAGCGTCTTGAAAGTGCGTCCCCCGTCCGTGGACAGCGACACCAGCGAGAAAAGGTTGTACACGCGATTCGGATCGGCGGGATCGACGCGGATGTCCGCGTAGTAGAAAGGGCGGTTCGCGACGTTGTGTTCGGTGTTGACCGCCGTCCACTTCCGGCCGCCATCGTCCGAGCGCAGCAGCGCGCTCTTCTCCGCTTCGACGAGAGCGTAGACCACGCTGGGATTCGACGGCGCGACCGCCAGGCCGATCCGTCCGAGGTTGCCCTTGGGCATCCCATCCTCCTCGGAGGCACGCTTCCACGTCGCGCCGCCGTCGTAAGTCACGTGCAGACCGGAGCCTGGGCCGCCGGAGTTGAAGAACCAGGGCCAGCGCCGGTACTCCCACATCGCGGCAAAGAGCTTGTTGGGGTTCGTCGGATCGATGATGAGGTCCGCCGCTCCGGTGCGCTCGTTCACGTAGAGGATCTTTGTCCAGGACCGGCCACCGTCCGTTGTCTTGAAGACGCCGCGGTCGGCGTTCTGTCCCCACGCTTGTCCGAGGGCTGCGACCCACGCGATGTTCGGGTCGCGCGGGTGGGTGATGATGCGGTGGATGCGCTCCGTCTTCTCGAGTCCCAGGTGTTGCCATGTGCGGCCGGCGTCGACAGACTTGTAGATCCCGTTGCCGACGGACATCGAGTTGCGTGGATTTCCCTCGCCGGTGCCGGCCCAGACGATGTCGGGACTGGGCTGGAAGATCGACACCGCGCCGATGGCGGCGACCGGCTGATCGTCGAAGACGGGGGTGAAGCTCAGCGCGCCGTCGGTGGACTTCCACAGTCCGCCCGTTGCCGCGCCGACGTACACGATGTCGGGGTTGGAGGCGACGGCGTCGATCGCGGCGACCCTGCCGCTCATCGAGGCGGGCCCGATGGATCGCGCCTTGAGGCCGGCCAGCAGCTCGGCGTCGATCTGCGCGTAGAGGGTGTAGGGGAGGAGGGAGAGGACGAGGGCGGCCAGGCGTCTGCTCTGCATGGCGGGCGATTCTACGCGACCTGGCTGCGTGGAGCCGAGAAGTAAAGACCGGTTCGTGGTCGAGCGCGGGGAGCCTAGGAGTGAAGACCGGTTCGTGAAGGAGCGCGAATCAACCGGACCCTCTCCCCCGCGTAGCCTGCGCTGGGGAGAGGGTCCGTTGAAAACTAGGTGGTGGTCGTGCTCATGGTGCCGGTGGCAGTCGTGTCGGTGCCGTCGGTCCCGCTGGTCATGGTCTGCGCGGACGTGTCCGTCTCAGACGACATGGTCGTGGTCATGGTGGTCTCGGTGGTGATCATGGCCGTGTCCGTGGCGACGGTTTCGGTCACAACGGTCTCGGTCGACTCTGCTTCCTGCTTCTTGCACGCAACGGCGCCAACGAGGAGCACCGCGCAAAGGAACGTAACGAACTTTTTCATGTGAATCTCCTTGTATCGAAAACGATTGTGGAAAGAACGATCTGACTGGCGTTCTTTGTTTGCCGTATCACCTCACCTTCACGTGCCGTCGTTATATCACGCGAGCGGGGTGGAGCCGGGGTGGCTGTCTCACTCGTCGGTGGGGGTCGCCAGTCAGGAAACGCGCCGCGATCATCTCCAGAAGGCGTGGCGCTTCCGTTTGGTTGAGGGCGCGATCCGCGGCGCTTCGACTCCGCTCAGGGCAGGCTTCAGGAGCCGCGCAGCCGCGAACACACGCGACGCCCACTCGCCGCATCAGTGGGCCATGACCGGAACCCATGCCTTCGTGGAGTCCCAGGTCATCGACAGAGTCTTGTCATCAATGGCAATCCTGAACGTTTCCACGGGCGCAGTGAGCTTCGGAGCGATCTTCATCTTCGTCCGGCCCAGGTCCTGTTTCTCGTCGTAGTTCGTGCCCCACTGGCCCGTCTGCCGATTGACGATGAGCGTCCACTCTTTTTCGCCGGGAATGGTGAAGAGTGTGTACGTGCCGGCCGGAACGTGAAGAGTGCCGAGCATGAGATCCGTCTTCGTCGTGAGGGTGGTGGCGCTGTTCGCGCCCGTGCGCCATACCTTCCCGTACGGCACGAGCTCGCCCATGACCACACGATTCCGCCTGGACGGCGCGCTGTAGTCGATGGTGACCTGCTTCCCTTTCAGTTTTGCCTCTGCCTTCGCGGGGGGGCTGAGAGGTTTCTTCACCTCGGCGGCGGCAAGGGAGGCGGTGGCGACCAGGGCGCAGACAGTAAGCAATGCGACGTTGCGCATAGAGAGATCTCCTTTTCGTTTTGAAAACGACGGAATCATCCCACAGGCACGAGGTCAGGACGTGGTGAAGGGGTGCCGGGCGGTGACGAATTGGTGAACGGCATCGATTCCGACCGCACGCGACGACAGTGACCTGTCGCGTGATGGAAGACCTCGTCCGGTGCGGCAGCGGCAAACCAGCCCTTGCAGTTGGCGCATTCCAGAAGATCCAGGGGCGGGGTCATGGTCGGTGTCTCCAGTCAGGAAGTTTGCAAGATTTTGGCCTGCTCGCACGCTCCCGATCCCTGGAAAGTCTTCGAGTTCTCGGCGGAGTTTTCAA
>JANMSA010000987.1:0-8070 GCA_031388865.1 Acidobacteriota bacterium
GGTGCTGACCAACTCGGCGATCTATCTTCAGGAGCAGCTTTCGGTGACCAACTGGCTGAAGATCTCCGCCGGGGTCCGCTTCAACCGTCTCGACTACGAGTTGGACGACCGAAGGGTGGCGTCGGGTCTGTACGTCTCATCGTACGAGGCCAGGCGCGTCAATCCGAACCTCGGTGTGGCCGTGAAGCCGTTCGGAAGCGAAAGGATATTGATCTACGCGAATACCGGAAGCGGAATGCGCTCGCCGACTCCCCGATCGGAGGTCCGCAACAGCCTCAATAGCCTCGACCGAGTGAAGATTGCAGCGACGCGCAACTACGAGGTCGGAATCAGCCTTCACCTGGCCGGCGGGTTCGAGGTTCAGGCGGACGCCTTTCAGTCGAACAACACCAACGAGATCCGGGGCATCCCGCCAGGCATCGAGTTCGAGAGTCTCGGCAAATCGCGCCGGAAAGGGGCGGAAACCGATCTGACGTGGTTCTCGCCGGCCCGAACCACGCGCATCTACACGCATCTGTCCTGGGTGGAAGCGCGGTTGACAACGCCGATCAATCCGGCAGCGGTCTATTTCCCCGATGTCGCGCGATACGTCCACAAGATCGGATTCGAGAAGACCGTCGCCACGGGGGTAGGAGGGATTCTTCTCGGCGGGGATCTCGCGCTTTACGGACCGAAACATCTGAACACTCTCGGCACCATCCGGAGCGAAAAGTATCAACGCGCCACCGCCCGGGCCACCTACGTCCCGGCTTCTGCCCGCTATCGTGTCTGGGCAGGCGGCTTTTATTATCCCGCATCTCGTTTCGGTGAGTCGGCGTTCCTCTTTGGATCGAGAGTGGGCGTCCGTGCAAATCCGAGAACCAGTTTCGAAACCGGCGTCTCGTTCACGTTCTGAGCACAGGGCCGCGAACGACGACTCGATGCGGAGACTGCGAAAGACCGGCGACCCGGGGTCGCCGGTCTTTCCGCTTTCAGGATTGCTGGAGGGATGGCTCGCCGATTCTCGAGCGCACTTCCTCGCCACGCTGCGAGTGGGACGGCTCGTACGCCACAGCCCAGGCGGTCATGATCAACCCTGCTCCGATCAGGTAGATCGCGTAGCCCGGAATGAAGCGCAGATTCGCTTCGCCCACCATCCAGTCACCGGTGAGCTTGAGGATGTTGCCTCCCCACCGGGTGATGACCGCGCCGGCGAGAAGCCAGGGGAGGGGCCGCCAACCGCGAATCATCGCCAGGCCTACAGCGGCCACGGCGATCCCGGAGAAGAACACCGTTGGATTGGAGAGAAAGATCGTCTTCGGCCCGCCCGCGCTGACCAGCATTCCGGCGACGGCGCCGGTGACCATGCAGCAGTTGCAGCCCGTGGCCACGACGGTGCCGATGATCCCGGTCGCGGCAGCTTTGGGGAACGGCGATGGAAAGGCCAGCCAGAACGCATAGCCGACTGCGGCGCCGAAGAGCAGATAGAAAAACGCACCGAGCAGGGATGTGCCGTGCCACGGCGTATTCGCCGCACTCATCATCATCGGTGGCGTGAGCGCCGCTCCGGCGACGAGCATCACCAGGCCGCCGGCGGCGATGAACGCTGCTCGCCGATGAATTTTCAGCAGGCCGGCAAAGATGAGGATCGCACCGATCGCGAGGAAGATGGGATGGGTGACCTTTGCGCTCGCTGGCATCCCCGCCATCGTCAGCAGCTTCGCCGAGTTGTTGCCTGCACCGCACGCGCACGCCGCCATGACGGCGGCTCCCGCCAGCGACAACCTGCCGGGAGTCATGAACTGACTCATACGATCCTCCTGTTTTTCGAGGCCCTGAGTATACCCCCGCCGTGGAAGGCGTCGAGCTCAGCGTCTCCTCAACAGATTCTGGGTAGAACTTCGCCGAAGGGAAGGTCGAGGATGCGTTCCCCTCCGATCGCCGTACGCACGCGCACCATGCCGCGCCGATCTTCTACCACGGAGCCGATGAGGGAAGCGTCTGCGCCGAGCGGATGATTCCGCATCGCATTGAGAACGGCGGCGGCGCCTTCTTCCGGAACGAACGCGACCAGCTTCCCCTCATTGGCCACGAAGAACGGATCGATGCCCAGGATCTCGCACGCCCCGCGCACAGAGTCGCGAACGGGGACGAGCGTCTCGTCGATCTCCATCCCCAACTTCTGCCGCGACGCAATCTCGACCAGCGTGGCCGCAAGACCGCCGCGCGTCGGGTCCCGCATCGCGTGAATGCCGGGAAACGCGTTGAGCATCGCTGCGACCAGTTCGTGCAGCGGTGCCGTGTCGCTCTCGATAGGCTCCTCAAAGGCCATCCCTTCCCGTTGCGAGAGGATGGCGATGCCGTGATCGCCCATCGTCCCGGAGACGAGGATCGCGTCGCCGGGACGGACGTGTGAGGACGAAAGCTCGATTCCCTCCGGCACCACGCCGATTCCCGAGGTGGTGATGAAGATCTTGTCTCCACTGCCACGGCCGACCACTTTGGTGTCGCCGGTCACGACCAGCACTCCCGCCCGTCGCGCGGCGTCTCTAACGGAGAGAGTTACCCGTTCGAGCTCTTCCATCGCCAGCCCCTCCTCGAGGATGAACGCGAGGGAGAGATACAACGGCTTCGCTCCGCCCATGGCCAGGTCGTTGATCGTTCCGTTCACCGCGAGCTCGCCGATGTCTCCCCCTGGGAAGAAGATCGGCGTTACCACGTACGAGTCGGTCGTGAACGCGAGGCGCGTTCCATTGATGTCCAGAATGGCCTGATCGTCGAGGCGCTCCAGCAGCGGATTGCGGAAGGCGGGCAGGATGATCTTCTCGATCAGATCCGAGGTGAGCTTGCCACCGCTGCCGTGGCCGAGGAGGATCTCACCTGTGCCGGCGATGGGCAGCGGGCAGTCGCCGAAGGGAACGCCATCAGAGGACATCTTCCTCCCCCGAGGCCATCTGCACGAGATCCCAGAACAGGTGAAGCAGCGTTGTGTGCGTTTCCTGGATGCGATGGATGGACCAGCTCTTCACGACGAACGAGTAGTCGCAGACTTCATTCATGCGGCCGCCATCGCGCCCGCTGAAGCCGATCGTGAGCAGACTGAGCTCGCGGGCGCGCTTGAGCGCGCGATGAACGTTCGTCGATGCTCCGGACGTCGAGATGCCGAGTGCAATGTCGCCGGGCCGGCCCAGGAAGTCGAGCTGCTCGGAGAAGATCCGCGAGAAATCGCTGTCGTTGCCGATGGCGGTGATGGTGGCGCTGTCCGCAGTCAAGGCCATGGCCGGCAGCGGCTTGCGCTTCTCGACGATCGGATGCTGGAACTCGACGGCGATGTGCTGTGCGTCGCACGCCGATCCGCCGTTGCCCATCACGAACAGCCGCCCGCCGGATTGAAAACGGGTCGCGGCATCGCGGGCGCAGCGCTCCAGCAGCTCCGCGTTCTCCTCGAAGAACCGCAGCTTCGTTTCCGCGCTCTCCCGAGCCTTGCGAAGGATGGCTTCTCTCATACCGCTGCGGCGCTGTACCGACCGTACTGATAGTACGCAGCGCACGCACCCTCGGCGGACACCATGGTTGCCCCCAGCGGACTCTGGGGCGTGCACTGGCTGCCGAAGGCCGGGCAATCCCCCGGCTTTTTCAAGCCGCGAAGAATCAGCCCGCTGATGCAGGAGGCGGATTCGCTGGTCTCGATGTCGCCGACTTCGAAGAGTCTCTCCGCGTCGTGCTCCCGGTACTCATGGCGAATCCTGTACCCCGACTTCGGGATCGAGCCCACACCCCGCCATTTCCGATCCGTGACCTCGAAGACTTCGAAGACCAGGTCACGCGCGGGGCGGTTGCCTTCGCGCGTCACGGCGCGGGCGTACTGGTTCTCCGTCTCGGCCCGCCCCTCCTCGAGTTGCTGTACGGTCATGAGGATGCCCTCGAGCAGGTCGACCGGCTCGAAGCCGGTGATCACGATCGGGACACGGAAGCGATCGACGAGAGCCTCGTACTCGGTGGTGCCCATGATCGCGCAAACATGTCCGGGCCCGAGAAAGGCCTGCACGCGATTCCCGGGAGCCTGAAGAATCGCGGCGATGGCAGGAGGGACCAGTACGTGCGACACGAGCATGGAGAAGTTCGTCACGGCGTGCTTCTTCGCGACGAAGACTGCCATGGCATTGGCAGGAGCGGTGGTCTCGAAGCCGATTCCGAAGAACACGACCCGCTTCGTTGGATTGTCCGTCGCGATCTTTACCGCGTCGAGCGGCGAATAGACGATGCGAACGTCGGCGCCCCGGCTCCTCAGCGTCAGGAGATCTCCGCGTGAGCCAGGAACCCGAAGCATGTCGCCGAAGGAGGTGAAGATCACGCCGGGTTGACTGGCAATGGCATGCGCGCGATCGATCATCTCCAGCGAGGTCACGCAGACCGGGCATCCCGGTCCGTGCACGAGCTCGACGTTCCCGGGAAGCATGCGGTCGATGCCGTAGCGGACGATGGAGTGGGTCTGGCCGCCGCACACCTCCATCAACACCCATGGATGGGTAGCGATCTCGTGGATGCGACGGACAAGGGGCGCGGCGATGGCGCTGTCCCGATACTCGTCCAGATACTTCACGAGGGAGGTTTCTCCTGATCGGCCGCCAGTTCGAGCAGCTGACCCATCTCTTCAAGAAAATCGTAGGAACGCGCGGCCTCCGCGGCGTCGATCTTCGAGATCGCAAAGCCGACGTGCACCACCACGAACTCTCCCACCTCGGTATCCGGCACGTACTCGAGACAGATCGTGCGCGTCACGCCACCGAAGCGCACCTTGCCGAACAACAGATCCTTCTCGCGATGGATCTCGATGACTTCACCAGGAATCCCCAGGCACATATGCGTTCACCGCTCCTGCTTCACGAGGCCGTGTGCAGAAGGCAGTATGCAGTAGAGAGAGAGTCGATCGGGCTCCAGCCTTTGTCTCATCCACTGCCAACTGCCAACTGCCAACTGCCAACTGCGACTGCGCTCTGCCTACTGCCTACTGCCTACTGCCTACTGCCTACTGCCTACTGCCTATCTGTCTGCAACGGTAGGCGGCCACTGCCGCCTGGCCGAAAGCGATGCCGCCGTCGTTGGCCGGGATGCGGCGATGGAGCAGAACCTCGAGCCCACTCCGCTCTAGAACTTCCTTGATCCGCTCCGTGAGCCGTTTGTTCTGAAAGCAGCCGCCCGACAACGCCACCGTACGCAGCGGCAAGGACTGACAAACCTCTGCAACGGCATGCACCAGCGTCTCATGGAAGCGCGCGGCGATGTTGGTCGCAGGCGTTCCTTCGCGAACGCCCGCGGCGATCGCGCGGACCATAGGCCGAAGATCGATCTCGTTGCGTGCCGTGATCGTAAACTCATACGGCTCGTCGCAGCTCGCGCCGGCGACGGACTCCAGCTTCATCGCGGCCTCTCCTTCGTAGCTGACCACGTCGCACACTCCACACAGTGCGGCGACGGCGTCGAACCAGCGACCCGCGCTGGTGGCTCTGGGCGCGCGGAGGTCGCGCTCGAGGAGATGGCGGATCGCGTTGAGGCGCCGCGAGCCGATCCGCTCGAGGATGTCCAGCGGCTCTTCTGCGTCCAGCAGGGCGGCCGCGGCGAGCCGCCACGGTTCGCGGATTGAGGCCTCGCCGCCGG
Source organism: Acidobacteriota bacterium (assembly GCA_031388865.1). Classification (GTDB taxonomy): domain Bacteria; phylum Acidobacteriota; class Thermoanaerobaculia; order Gp7-AA8; family Gp7-AA8; genus QHVT01. The sequence continues at coordinate 5,638 of JANMSA010000987.1, forward strand.
GAAGAGCGATCGGGCGGAGATGCCCCGCACGATGAAACGCCGCGAGATCGCAGAGGAGAATCTCGCCGCCCCAGAGCTCACCGGCCGGTCCGCACCCGGTTCCGTCGAAGGCTACGCCGATGACGCGATCGGTACGCCCGTTGTCGGCCAGGCAGGACGCGATGTGCGCGTGGTGGTGCTGCACAGCCACTCTGCGCAGACCGCGGTGCAGGGCCCATCGCGTGGAGCGGTAGTCCGGATGCAGATCGTGTGCGACGGCCACGGGTTGGCCGGCCAGCGCTGTCATCGACGCGATGGTTTCCTCGAAGAACGAGAACGACCCGGGATGCGAGAGGTCGCCGATGTGCGCGGACAGCGAAGCCTGGCCGTCACTCGTCACACAGACGGTGTTCTTCAGCTCTGCGCCGACGGCCAGTATTGGCTCCGACGAAAAAGGCAGAGCGATCGTTTCCGGCACGAACCCGCGACTGCGGCGGATCGGTCGGGGCCTGGCCGCGATGACCCGCACCACCGAATCGTCGGCGCGTGCGTGGATGGTGCGATCGTGCAGAAGGAACGCGTCGGCGATACCGCACAGCCGCTCCACCGCTTCGTCGTTCCCGATGGCAACCGGCTCGTCTGTTCGATTGCCGCTGGTCATCACCAGGATCGCCGGACCTTCTGTCAGCAGCAGGTGATGGAGCGGCGTGTAGGGGAGCATGACGCCGATCTCGCCGAGGTGAGGCGCCACCGAAGGCGCGAGGTCTGTCCGCTTCGGCATGCACACGATCGGTCGCGAAGGAGCGGTCAGTGCGGCGAGCGCGGGCTCCTCCACGCGGGCGATTCGATGGACGGCAGCGAGATCCCGGGCCATCACCGCGAACGGTTTCTGCGCGCGTCTTTTTCTCGAACGCAGGCGCGCCACCGCCTCCTCGTTCGTGGCGTCGACGGCGAGGTGAAAGCCGCCGATCCCTTTGATCGCAACGATCTCGCCTGCCTCGAGCCGCTCCACGGCTTGACGAAGCGCGCTTGCATTCGAAGCGCGGCTGGTGCGATCGGCAGGGGCCGAAGGTCCGCTCGGGATGACCGCCAGGAGCCGCGGACCGCAGGACGCGCACGCGTTTGTCTCCGAATGGAACCGGCGGTCGCGCGGATGGTCGTACTCGGCCTGACAGGGCGCGCACATCCGGAACTCCGACATCGTCGTGCGGGCCCGGTCGTACGGCAGCGCGCGCACGATCGTGTATCGCGGACCGCAGTTGGTGCAGGTGATGAATGGATAGCGGTACCGGCGGTTGCCCGGATCGAACAACTCGCGGAGACAGTCATCGCAAGTGGCCAGATCCGGCGGAACGCTCGTGCTGCCTCCCTGGCCAGCGACACTCGGCTCCACACGAAACTCCTGCTCGTCCAGGGTGGAGAGCTCGCGAACTTCGATGGCATCGAGCCGCGCGGCCACGGGCAGGTGATGCCGGAGCAAGCCATCGAAAGCCGCAACTTCGACAGCATCCCCTTCGATCTCGATGGTCACGCCATCCGGATCGTTGCGCACGAATCCGCTCAAGCCATGCTCGACTGCCAGCCGGTAGACGGTGGGCCTGAACCCAACACCCTGCACCACGCCGCGAACTTTCAGTAGCCTGCGCGATCGTGACGACGGCAGAGCCGCGGCGGTCATGGGGGGGCTAAATCAGCCCGGCGTTCTTCGCAGCCGGGACGAGATTCGAGGCCGTGTTGCCGAGGTGATCGCGCACGACAGTCAAGCCGCCGGCGATGCCGGTCAGACTCTCGGCGATCCCGCCGATCGACGACTCCAGCGGCGTGGTCTCCGTCTCGATGGCCCGCACGCCCATGGTGATTTTCTCGAGACTCTTGCGAACGCCCAGCAGCGCGTAACGGATCATCACCAGCGCCAGAGTCAGAGCGATGAGCAGGACCAGCACCAGCACCGCGGTGAGAACCGTCCAGAGGATCATTGCGCTCCCTTCGGTGCCACCGATTCGAGTGTCGAGCCGATGGTCTCGGCGTGTTCGTTGGTCTTGCCTGCAACGGAGAGGAGAGTCGGGGCCAGGTCGATCACGAGCTGCAGATTGGCGATCGCCGAAGTGTTGCGGGCAATCCCTTCCGCCGCGGGAACCGTTCGTCGCGCCAGCTCCAGGATCTGCCCGCACAGCCCGACTACCGAACCGAGGAACGCCGCGGCGAACACCGTGGCCACAAGAGCCAGACCCAGAGAGACCCACCAGATGACATGCACGGCCGTGGTCATGGCGTTTCTCCTACGCAGCGCTCGAGCGCAGCTTGTCAAGGATGCGTCCCAGTGCTCCGTCGGCGCGTCCGAGATGTCCGTAGATCGACGAGAGGCCTCCGGAAACAGCGGTCAGCGCACCATTGATCGTGTTGATGCTGTCGCCGAGCGGCCGCGTATTCGCCTCGGCCTGCCCAAGGGCGGCG
>JANMSA010000449.1:0-1606 GCA_031388865.1 Acidobacteriota bacterium
TGTTCGGACTCGGGTAAGGCGTGCCGAAACGGGTCGGTCCGAAGTCGACATCGATGGTGACGTTCACCGGATTCGTGATCAGGCCTTCCCACACCTGCGCGGCGCGCACGAATGCGGCCTTCGCGGAGGGGAACCCGTCGAGCTGCGCGGTCGACCTCAACGTGATGGCCAGGCCGGCGTTCAGCGACCGCTGGCCTGGTGCGGGATAGAACACGCGAAGAGGCTCGGATCCGGACCTCATGCTCACCGCTTCCACAGCGGTGGCTCTCCGGCAGATCATCGCTCCATCCACCAATTCACGGACGTACAAACGATCGGGTGCGCGCTCCAGAGTTTCAGCGGCAACGGCGGTCAACGACGAAAGCAGCAGCAACGCGCAAAGCGAGCCCCGCAGAAACATGATGCCTCCAGGATTGGTTCCTCTTGGACGAGGACAACCATCGTAAGACCGAAATCGTCAGAAGGCCACACTTTCTGTGCAAAGCAGGCAGGCTCTTGTATGGCGCAAACGGGAGAGCGGGACGGGCCCGTCGGCCCGCCCCTGGCCTCGGGTCAGTTCGCGGGGAACGAGCCGCGATCCACGCCGCCGCCGACCTGACCCGCATTGTTCTTGGACACCCGGGCCACGCCCGTCAGCGTATCCGTGACGGAGACCGTGTACTCGACGTCCGTCATCCCACCGTAGTAGAGGTCGAAGCGCGGCGCGAACGGTCGCGTGTCCTGCACGCGTACGACGACTTCCACGGCCTGCGCGCTGCTGAAGCCGAACAGCCCGTATCCGGGTTCTGCACGCCCTGCAGCAGCCGCGCGGTCAGGAACGTGCCGGGTTGATTGGGGGGATTCGAAAACGGATTCACATACGCGATCGACACGCGGAACCGGTCGCCCAGCAGACACACGGTGGTCGAGTTGGCGACGCACGGAGCGGCCGGGCCGTTCGTCGTCGCACTCGCCTCATTCGAGTGGGCAGACGTGGAGGAGGTAGACCACGGCAGGACGCGGCTGCGCTCGCCGGTCATCATGCCGCCTCTGCCGTGTTCGATCAGCGAACGCACAGAGTCGCCGCCATCGAAAAACGCGTCGCTGCCTCCCGACGTCATCCGGTCGGACGGACCGAATGCGCTCGTCGGGAACGACGCGCGATCGACGCCGCCGCCCACTGTGCCCGCGTTGTTCTTGTACTGCCGCACGACCCCGGTCTGGGTGTCCGTCACCGACACGGTGTATTCGACGTCGGTCATGCCGCCGTAATAGACATCGAACCGCGGCGCGAAAGGTCGCGTGTCCTGAATGCGCACGACCACCTCGACGGCCTGCGCGCTGCTGAACCCGAAGAGCGCGACGTCGGGGTTGATGCCCGCTGTGGAGTCCAGGCGAAGGGCGAGAAACGTTCCCGGCTGGTTCGGCGGATTGGAGAAGGGATTCACGTAGCTGATGGACACACGGAAACGATTGTTCGCCAGACAGACGGTCGTCGTGTTGGGCACGCACCCGCCGGTGGTGCCGCCGGTGGTCGTCGCACCGGCCTCATTCGAGTAACCGGAATTGCCGCCCGCGTTGCGGGCCCGGACACGGAACGTGGCTGTCTGCCCCGCGCTGAAGCGGG
>JANMSA010000527.1:0-2378 GCA_031388865.1 Acidobacteriota bacterium
CTCAAACCTCGCGAGATTCTCCCGCAGCGTCGCCTGGTTCCGGGCCTCGAGCCGGTAGTCGAGCTCCTTCACGAGAGCTTTGCGGAACTCTTCCACGATCTCGGAGTAGCCGTACTTTCGTCCCGCCTCCGTGTGTTTGTCCGCGAACGCGGCGATGTTTGCAAGCGCTTCGAGGTCCGTGGCGATCTGCTCGCGAATCAGGGGGCGCTGCACCTTGACCACGACCTCTCGCCCGTCGCGCATGGTGGCGCGGTGGACCTGGCCGAGGGAAGCCGCGGCGAGCGGCTCGCGCTCGAACGTTGCGAAAGCCTTGGAGATCCTGACCCCCAGCTCGGCGGTGACGATTTCCTCCACCTGTTGATAGGGAAACGGAGCCACATCGTCCTGCAGCCGAGCCAAGGCCACCAGGAACGGCGCAGGCAGCAGGTCAGAGCGCGTCGAGAGAAGCTGGCCGATCTTGATGTAGGCCGGCCCGAGCGCCTCCAGATCCCGCACAAACCGCTCGGCCAGCTCGGTGGTGGGGGTGTCCTTCGTCAGGTCCCTTTCGTCGGAAACCTCCTCCAGTCCGCTCGTTTTCACCAGATCCGAGCGGCCATACCGAATGAGAAGGCGGGCGATGTCCCGGTAACGCTTCAAATGACCGATGTTCAAGGAATGATCTGTCAGCAATCCTCGTGCCTCGCCCGGGAGAAGGGTTTGAAGGCCCGAAAGCGTGTATCGGGATTTCCCTGCACATTGCAGGTCGTGCCTTTCTACAAACGAGCGGCGTATCAGACGAGCGGCGGCACCCCTTCCCGGCGCCACTGCCTGCATGCGCGCTGAGAAAGGTGAACCAACCTTTGCCGTGAAGGTGGCATCGCTATTGCTGTTTCGGAAGCTACGACTGGCTTGGCGGTATCCCACAAGGTGATGCTGCGGCCTGCCGCAACGTCGTTCTCACCCTCGGGTTCAACAGATGAAACTTAAATTTGCCGTCCTTCTCATGACCGCCGCTCTCGCCGTTCCCGCCGCCGCTCAAAGCTCCACCTCCACCTCCACCTCGGGCGTCGTCGTTTCCAGCACCACCGAGTCGCTCGTTGTCCGCATGGATGACGGCACGCAGCGCACGTTCAACGTCATCTCAACCACCACACTCCCCACCGCCCGTCTTGCCGAAGGTAACCGCGTGACCGTCCAGTATCGTCCTCTCGACGCTGGTCTCTTCGAGGCCGCGCGCGTCGAACTCGCCACCGCTCTCAACCCGGATCGCCCGGCCCCGACTCCTTCGGACCGTTCGATGATGTCCGAGACCGCCGCGACCCAGGGCTCCATGATGGCGACGCAGCGTGAGGCCACCGCGACGCAGCGTGAGACCACCGCGACGCAGCGCGAGAACGCCAGGATCCAGGGTGAGACCACCGAGGACCGCGAGACCCTCCCCGCGACCGCGAGCCCCATGCCCTTGCTGGCGCTGGCCGGCCTTGGCGCCCTTGTCGCCGGCCTCGTGATGAAGGCGCGTCGCACCGCGTGACCCGAAGGCAGAGGACGCTTCGGACGATAGAGCGCATCTCTTTCGCCCTCGGCGTCCTGTGCCTGGGGGCCTACTGGCTTGGCAAAGGGGAAGCATGGCTCTTCGCTCTTCGCCAGGAGGCGCAGCTCGGGAGTGATTCCACGTCGCGTACGCGGCCGACTGACTTCCCGAGTGTTGTCCCCGCGGCGAGCCTCCGGCAGATAGCCGTGGCCGAAGAGGCCTGGGGTCTGATCGAGGTCCCGCGAATCAGCGTCCGCGCGTTCGTGGCGGAAGGTGTGGGAAGCAAGACCTTACGCGTCGCGGTCGGTCACATCCCTGACACCGCCTTTCCCGACGAGCCGGGAAACGTGGGGCTCGCTGGGCATCGTGACTCCGTGTTTCGACCGCTGGCGGCGCTCGTGGTGGGCGACGTCGTGACGTTAACCACTCGCACCGCCACCTTCGACTATCGGATCGAGACTATCGAGGTCGTGGCCCCTACACGAGTGGACGTACTGGCCCCCTCGAAAGACAGCGTTTTGACCCTGGTGACGTGTTATCCCTTCAACCTGGTGGGACCGGCGCCTTTACGAATGGTGGCTCGCGGACGCCTGTCCCGCGTCCGTCACATCGACAAAGCGGGCGGTTCTTCGGAGGGTAGCGCGAGCGGCCCCGCCGATCCTTAATCGTTCAGGATGTTCGGGCTCACTGCAGACACCCGTCACGCAGACTACTCAAAAGCTGTGCAAATACTTGACAGACCGCCAGCTCGAGCGTAACCTCCGAAGCATGGCGGATCCGACTGGTCTATGAGCAACGACCTCATTCTCCTCGTGACCTCGGAAACCGATGTCCGCGCCCGCCTCGGGCCCGCTCTCAACGAGGCCGG
>JANMSA010000569.1:0-8046 GCA_031388865.1 Acidobacteriota bacterium
CGTGGATCAGGTTCAATACGACTGGGAGTGGCTGTCCCGCCTGCGGCGCCTGGTGAACATCATCAACATCATCGGCCTGGTGGCAGGCGGCATCCTCGGAGTCGCGGCGGTGTTCACGATCGCCAACGTCATCCGGCTGACGATGATGCTCTATCGGGAAGAGATCGAGATCATGCGGCTCGTCGGGGCAACGGAGCGGATCATCCGTGGTCCGTTCCTCATCGAGGGATTTCTGCAGGGGACACTCGGAGGCATCGTGGCCGTGGCGCTGCTCTATGCGCTGTACGAGATCGCGCGCCGCTCGCTGGCGCCCTCCAGCTCCATCCTCTGGAGCTTCCTGTTCCTCGGCTTCCTCCCCTGGCAGAAAGTCGCGGCATTGATCGCGGGAGGCATGTTCGCCGGCTGGTTCGGAAGCTGGATGTCCGTGAGGGAGCGGACGGACTCGTGACGCGGGTGTAGCTCGAGATCAGCTCGCAGCTCGCAGCTCTCAGCTCGCAGCTCGCAGGAGAACCGAAAGGGCTGGCCGCTCATGGGGGCTCATCGCCCGCCGTCTTCACCGTCCGAAGCCGCGAGCCGCGCGCTAGAATCCGGGCGCAACTATTGCGAACCCTCTTCCACTCTTGATCATGCGACGCGCTCCTTTCCTTCTCGTACTGCTCCTCGCCGCCTCGTTCGTCCAGGCCGAGTCGACCGCGGTTCTGCTCGCCAAAGCATTGCCGGTTGCGCCGAAGGCAGGACTGAAGGACATCGGCAATGGGGTGGGGATCGTGTTCAGCCCCGACCTCAGCGTCGCGGGCAACTGCCGCTTCTACGAGGCCCTCGGCTTCGCCTGCTTCGACAGCGCGGACTGGGTCGAGATCCTCAGCAGCATCCATGCTCACAACATGAGCCGCCCCGACCGGCGGGTGCGCACGCTCATTCTCGAGACCCACGGCACCAACGGCCATGGCCTGAAGGTGCAGAAGGGGAAGGACGCGACGGACGATCGCTCTTACATCTCCGTCGGCGCATTGCAGGAGTGGGTCGAGCCTGTCGGCGTGAAACACATCATCCTCAGTGCGTGCAATTCCGGCCGGCTGCTCCGCCCGGACATCTACCTCAAGCTCGATCGCGAGAATGGGGACAAGCTCTTTCTCCCTGCGACGCGCGGAATCATCGACGCCAGCGACCTCTTCGATCCGAAGCGCAACCCGGTCACGGTGATCACGCCGGGAGCCAGTCAGATCGAGACGACGCTCGTCGGTGCGGTGCGGGAGCTGGCGCCCTCCACACGTGACGCCCTCGAGAAGGCGGCCAAGGCCCGCGAGGTCAAACTGCCCGCACAGTTCGCGATCTCGGAGATGCTCATCAAGATGCTCGTGCGCGACCCGACTCTCGATCTGCGCACGGGCGCCTGGGTGGAGGAGCTGTCGAAGGTGCAGACCTCGTCCGTGGGCAGCGAGCGTCTCTTCACCACCTTCGTCGCCCACATCAACTACCTCGCGGCCCGCGACCCTCGCGCGCAGACCACCCGGGTTGCAGGCGCGAAGTAAGCGCGGCCTCTCTGGGGGCGTTGTAGCATTCACAGGTGCCTCATCCGCCCGACGAACAGATCCTCGCCATCCACCGACCCGCGCCGGCGCTGCTGAAGTACTACATCCTCTCCTCCTTCCTGCTCGGCCCTTTCTTCCTCATCCCGCTCATCTACCTCAACTTCCGCTACCGGTCCATGCGCTATGACTTCGATGCGGAAGGCATCTCCATGAGCTGGGGCATCCTGTTCCGGCGGCAGATCACGCTCACCTACGCACGCATTCAGGACATCCACCTGACCAGCAACGTCGTCGAGCGCTGGCTGGGGCTGGCGCGGATCCAGATCCAGACTGCAAGCGCGAGTGCCGCGGCAGAGATGACCATCGAAGGGCTGCACGAGTTCGAGTCCGTGCGCGATTTTCTGTACTCGAAGATGCGCGGCGTACGCGGCGGAGCGGCGGGCTCGCCCACTGCTGTCGCGGCTCCGGAGCAGGCGTCGCTCGCCGCGGCTCTCAGGGAAGTGGCGTCGGAGCTTCGCGCGGTGCGCGAGGCGATGGAGAAGCGTTGAACTGGCGCGCGCCCGCGCTTCGATTCCTGCGCGTGCCGCCGGAACCGGCGCCACCGTTCGGGTCGCCGCCGCGACTCTTCCGCGCAGCCCCGAACTTCTTCAAGCTGCGCGTCATCCGCTGGGGCATGACCCAGCTGCTCGCGGTCGCAGGCCTGCTCTGGGCGCTGCAGTTCATCCGGTTCGTTGATCAAACCAGCGCGCCGCAATTCGTGGTCTGGCTCATGCAGGCCGGCGAGATCTTCGGCTGGACTGCCTTCGCCTTCGAGTTCGTCTTTGGCTGGCTGCTCCTCAGGCTGGACTACGAAATGCGCTGGTACATGCTCTCGGACCGCGCCATCCGCATTCGCGAGGGAGTGGCGACCGTCCGCGAGAAAACCATGGCCCTCGCGAACGTCCAGAACATCTCCGTCCGGCAGGGACCGCTGCAGCGCTTCCTCGGCATCGCAGATGTCGAAGTGAAGACCGCCGGGGGCGGAGGGACGTCGGGCGACCTCGATGGAAAGAAGAAGGGCGGCGAGCCAATGCACGTGGCGTACTTTCGAGGGGTCTCGAATGCGGAAGAGATCCGCGACCTCGTTCGCGAGGGAGTGCGCATCCAGCGCAACGCCGGCCTTGGCGATCCCGACGAGGTGGAGCCGCCGCACGCAGATGACGACGCCGAGACGGCGGTCGCGGACTTGCTGCGCGAGGCGCGGGCTCTGCGGGCCGCTGTTTCGTAGGCTGATCGACGGGGGACAAAATCACCACAGAGGCACAGAGATCCACAGAGGACCACAGAGACTCTTCGTCTTTGACTTTCTCTGTGGATCTCTGTGTGACCTCTGTGCCTCTGTGGTGAGCTTCTGACTCTACGTTCGGGACGGGAAGGGCGCACGCACCGACGCTGTTCACGCGCCCGCACATGATCTCGTTCGCCAACGTCAGCAAGCAGTACGGAAAGCAAATCCTCTTCGTCGAGGCGTCGTTCCAGCTCAACCCCGGTGAGAAAGCCGGACTGGTGGGGCCGAACGGCGCGGGCAAGTCCACCCTCTTTCGCATGATCATCGGCGAGGAGCAGGCTGACGATGGCGCGGTGAGCGTTCCCAGAAAGGTGTCCATCGGCTACTTCCGCCAGGAAGTGGACGAGATGAGCGGCCAGTCCGTCCTCGACGAAGCGATTGCCGGCAGCGGCCGCCTCGGCGGTCTTCATCACGAGCTCATGGAGCTCGAGCGGGCCATGTCCGATCCGGCCACGGACGATCTCGACAAGGTGCTGGATCGCTTCGGCCACGTCCAGGAGGAGTATCAGCACCTCGGCGGCTACGAGCTCGAGGCACGCGCCCGGGAGGTCCTGCATGGCCTCGGCTTTGAGGACGCGCAGATCGACGGCGACGTCGGCGCCCTGTCCGGCGGCTGGAAGATGCGCGTCTCCATGGCCAAGATCCTGCTCGGCAAGTTCGACGTCCTGCTCCTCGACGAGCCGACGAACCACCTCGACATCGAATCCATCGTCTGGCTGGAGCGATTCCTGAAATCCGTTCCCTCGACGATCCTCATGACCTCGCACGACCGCGACTTCATGAATCGGCTGGTGACCAAGGTCGTCGAGATCGACGACGGCGACATCATCAGCTACTCGGGCGACTACGACTTCTACATGCGCGAGCGCGAGCAGCGGGAGACCAATCAGGAAGCGGCTTACGCGCGGCAGCAGGCCAAGCTGGCCAAAGAGCAGCGCTTCATCGACCGCTTCAGCGCACACGCCGCAAAAGCTGCCCAGGTGCAGAGCCGCGTGAAGATGCTGGAGAAGCAGGAGCGCATCGAGCCGCCAAAAAAGCGCCGTGCCATGCGTTTCGACTTCCGCAGCCCGCAGCGCTCCGGCGAGGATGTCGTCGCGCTGAAGGGCGTGCACAAAAGCTTCGGTGCGCGACACATCTACGACGGCTTCGACTTTCACATCCGCCGCGGAGAGCGATGGTGTGTGATGGGAAAGAATGGCGCAGGCAAGTCCACGCTCCTGAAGATGGTCGCGGGCGCCGTCGCGCCCGACAGCGGCAGCGTGCGCCTCGGCGCGAGCCTGAAGCTCGGCTACTTCGCGCAGCAGTCCCTCGATCTCCTCGATGCGGATCTGACGGTAATCGAGCAGATGCAGAAGGATTTCCCGCTCGAAGGCCTTGGCACCCTGCGCAGCCTTCTCGGCGCGTTTCAGTTCTCAGGCGACGACGGCGACAAGCGCATCCGCTCTCTGAGCGGCGGGGAGAAGTCCCGTCTGGTCATGGCGCGCATGCTCCTCAATCCACCGAATTTCCTCGTGCTGGACGAGCCGACGAACCACCTCGACCTGGCCACTAAGGAAATGCTCGTCGAGGCGCTGAAGGACTTCGAAGGGACGATGCTTTTCGTATCGCACGACCGCACGTTTCTCCGCGGTCTTGCGAACCGCGTTCTCGAGCTTGCGCCGGACGACCATCCGCAACCGCTGACGTACGGCGGGTCGTATGTCGAGTACGTGGATCGCACCGGACGGGAAGCGCCGGGCGTGCACACTTAGTTGCGGAATTGAAAATTGAAAATTGAAAATTGAAAAAGCCGTCTTGCCACAAGCCCTTTTTCAATTTTCAATTTTCAATTTTCAATTCGCATCTCTACCGGCCGAAGGCTGCGGTCACCAGATCCGTATCGAGATACTGGGTTACTTCCTTCACCATGCCGTCGGTCAGCTGATGAACCCAGCAGTAGGTGTTGTTGTAAGCCTTGCCGTCCGTCGTTGCGGACTGCCCGGTGAACTCCACCACCACGTAGTCGTCTTCGGCGATGAAACGACGAGGGGTCACCTGAATGCCATCCCGGATCCGCGAGAAGACCGGCACCATCAGGTTCTCGAGGACGGACTGCTTTCCCTCATAAGTACCGGAGTGCTTCACGCTGCCGATGACGGTCCAGCGGATGTCGTCCGCCAGGATGGCTGCGTAAGGACGGCTGTCCCCATCAGCGAGCTCCGTGAACACCCTCTGCAGAAGTTGCTTGTTTTGAGCTGCACTCATGTGCGTATCTTGCACGACATCGCTCATCGCCGCTACCCACCTCGGAAATCCTGAGGCTCCTGGTTCAGACACGCGGTGATCCCCTTGCGAAGGGTCTCGATCAGGAACGGTTTCTTGATGATGGCAACGACTCCCTCTGCCTTCAACGTACCGAGCTCGTCGTCAGACATGGAGGTAAGGATCAGGGTGGGAGTCCAGATGTGCTGATGCATGAACGCCAGCACGTCGAAGGCGTTCGCGTCGGGCATGACGACATCCAGAATCAGGACGTCGAATCGTCGGGCTGTGAGCGCGGAAATCGCCTCATGGCCATCGCGCGCACAAGTGACTTCATGGCCGTCGCGGCTGAGAATACGAGCAACGAGCTCGCGGATTGGATCGTCGTCTTCCGCGACGAGTACGGCAGCCATAAGTAACTTGATCTACTGCAACATGCATGACAACCACGCTCATCGGGGACGGGCAGAAGTTCCTCATCAACGAGCCCGTGGACGATCGCGCGCCGGCGCACGTTGTGTTGAACTGGACCGCGCTCCTCCCCCCCCGTAGGGCCAGTCCCGCTCGCAACCTCTTCCTGCACTCGAATAAGATGCGCGCCATGCAATCTCGAAACATCGCGCGCTTCCGTCAGCAGTTGGCGAGGATGCGGCGCATCCTGGAGGTTCCCGGCCGCAACCTGGCCTCCACACCCGTTCTCAATTCCTCGTGGTCGGTGGCGGCGCAGCTGGACCACACCATGAAAGTCGCCAACGCCGTCCTCACGACTCTCGAGAAGAACGAGCCCACGGTCCTGCCGCGGGCCTGCAGTCTTCTCGGTCGTTTCGTCCTGGCCATCGGCTACATCCCGCGCGGCCGCGCGAAATCGCCGGAGAAGCTCGTTGGCACTGCGGCAACTGCTGCGGAGCTCCGCGCACAACTGACCAGCCTCGAAGCTGCAATCGAGCGCGTGGCCGCACGGACCGTCAAGCCGTCCAGCGCGCCCATCGTGCCCCATCCGATGTTCGGAGGCCTCAGCTGGGCGCAAGGCCTCCGATTGGTCGTGGTCCACACCGAGCATCACCTCAAGATCGTCGGACCACTCGGTTAGCTCGCAGCTCTCAGCTCTCAGCTCGCAGGAGACCGGGCTTCGCCCGTCGATGGGTGGGCGGTGGTCTCCTAAGAGCTGCGAGCTAAGAGCTAACAGCTCAGCGAAGGGTGATAAAGTCGGGAGCGGAGGATCTCATGTCGAAGATCAATGGAGAGAAGGCACGCGCGTCCATCGCGAAGAAGCGCCGGACGGCGCAGCGGGCGAAAGACCGCGCCGCGCTGGCCAGCATCAAGAGCGACAAGCCGAAAACCGAAGCGAAGTAGGTGTTTGGGAGTGCGTGGGACGCGGCTCGAACAGCGGCCGCTGCCGCCGCACTCCTAAACATTGATGGAATTGAAGATACGCCTGGGCCGTTGCCCCCGCTGCATGTCTTTTTCTACACTCGGGCTCGGCCCGAAGCTTCTCCAGTCCATCGCTGACCTCGGCTACACCCAACCCACTCCGATCCAGTCCGCCGCGATCCCGCACCTCCTCACCGGACGCGACCTGATCGGCATTGCGCAGACCGGAACCGGCAAAACTGCCGCCTTCGTGCTGCCCCTGCTCGAGCGGATCATGGCCACGCCGAAGAGCCGCAACGCGCGGGCGCTGATCCTTGCGCCGACGCGCGAGCTCGCCCTGCAGATCGACGAGCAGGTCCGTCTCCTCGGCCGGCACTTCCGGATCAAATGCGCCACCATCTTCGGCGGCGTCAACGAAAGCCCGCAGATCCGCGCAGTGCGCGATGGCGTCGACATCATCGTGGCCACACCCGGACGGCTCATCGACCTCATGGGCTCCCGGCACGTTTCCCTGGCGAACGTCGAGATCGCCGTCCTCGACGAGGCGGACCGCATGCTCGACATGGGCTTCCTCCCCCAGATCCGCCGCATCGTGAACACGCTGCCGAAGACCCGTCAGACCATGCTCTTCTCCGCGACGCTCTCCAGCGACATCGAGAAGATCACCGGCGAGTTCCTCCGCAATCCGGAGACGATCGAGATCGGCCGGCGCGCCAGCCCTGTCGACTCCGTAGCACAGTTCCTCTATCCCGTTCCGAAGAGCCGCAAGGTCGATCTGCTGGCCCACCTGCTCCTCGATCAGAAGCTGGACTCCGTGCTGGTCTTCTCCAGGACCAAACACGGCGCGGACAAGATTGTCCGCAAACTGCAGGCCGCGAAGGTCCCCTCCGCCGCGTTGCATTCGAACCGCTCGCAGAGCCAGCGCATCGCCGCTCTGGACGCCTTCAAGAGTGGCCGCGCCCGAGTGCTCGTCGCCACCGACATCGCCTCGCGCGGCATCGACGTCGAAGGCATCTCCCACGTCATCAACTTCGACTTTCCGATGCACGCCGAGGATTACGTGCATCGCATCGGCCGGACAGGACGCGCCGATGCAGTCGGCGACGCGATCAGCTTCGTCACCCCGGACGATGAGTCGAACGTACGCGATCTCGAGAAGATGACGAAGAAAACGATCGCGCGGAAGCGCGTCGAAGGCTTCGACTACTCCGAGTCGTCCGCCCCCTCGCATCAGGCCCGGCCGGCACACTGGCAGCGACCCACGCCGCAGCGGTATGGGTCGCGACGGCGGTAGTGTCGGTTTTCGGTTGTCAGTTCTAGTTGTCGGTTGTCAGTTGTCGGTTTTCTGGGCCTTCTCGCGACAACACGATTGCCGGATCTCGCCGGGTGTCCAGTGCCGCAAGGCACCTCACGCCGCTGGAGGCGGCGCGTACGGTAGCCGGTGGTGCGAGCAAAGCGAGCGACCACCGGTAACGCCCATCGTAAAAGGATTCGACCCCGGCAGGGGTCGCGGACATCGCGGACGGGGCGAGCCGTCACCACGTACGCGACCCCTGCCGGGGTCGAAATTCATCC
>JANMSA010000599.1:0-7241 GCA_031388865.1 Acidobacteriota bacterium
GTTGTGGTTTTCGTGCTATTCTTGGTTTATATTTATATTCGCCACCTACTGTTGGTACCGTTGCAATTATTTGTCGATCACAAGTTAAAACTGAAAACCGACAACCGACAACATCCGCACCGAACCGACGAATGAACTGAAGCCCCCCGACAACGACGGCTCAGCCGCTCCGGACGATTTCTTTGAGCATCTCGTCCTGCAGGTTGTAAACGCCGAAGACCCCCACACGGTAGCGGTTGAAGAGGAACGAGAACGCGTACACCCGGCCACTCTGCGTGTGTACGTAGCCGGAGAGGCCGATCACCCCGGAGATGTATCCCGTCTTTGCGTACACCTGCCGGGCGAAGGGTGGCTTGCGGAGCCGGTGCCCGAACTTCGAGTCAGGATCGCCGGTGTAGGGCAGCGAGCTGACGAATTCCTCGCGCCAGGGGCTCTTCCACATGTACCGCAGAACGCCGATGAAGGCGTTGGCCGAGGCGCGGTTGTTCCGCGACATCCCCGATCCGTCGACAAGATGGAACTCGTTTGCGGGCACGCCGATCTTCGTCGTCAGCCACTCTTTCACCTCGGCGTTTCCCGCGGCCCACGAGCCTTCCTTCCGGGTCTCGGCGCCGATGATCTTCAGCACCTGCTCCGCGTAGTGGTTCTGACTCTTCTTGTTGATGACATAGATGGCGATGCTGAGCGGCGTGGAGTGCTTGGTCAGCAGGCGCCAGTCCGCGCGCACGTCGCGTGGCGTGAGGACGATCTTCCCCTGCACACGCAGCCCTTCGCGCTGCAGCACCTCGTTCGTCACCGCAGCAAAGTAGTGCACCGGGTTCTCGACGGTGACGAAGACTTCCGTCCTTCCCGATCGCGCCGGCACGCCGCCTCGCACGATGATGGTGTTGCTCCCCCGCTGGCGGTTGATGAACGGCAGACCGCGTCCCGTGCGGCAACTGTTCTGAACGGCCAGGTACGAGGTCGGCGGCTCGAGTTGCACCACGCAGGGCGCGCCCACGGCTCCCGGGAGAACGCGCACTTCCACGCAACCTTCCTGCATCGAAAACGCGGAGATCGGTGCCTCGTACCACGCCGTGAGCTGGTCCACCGGCCAGGTGGGATGGATGTACTCAGTGTCGAAGTAGCCATGCTCGAACACGAGATTGCCGCTGATGGTCTTGATGCCGGCGCGTTTGAGGTCCGTCGCCCACTCCTGGATTACGGCAGTGGCGGAGCCGTCGTGAAAGCGGCCTCCGATGGTCGGATCCCCACGTCCCACGATGCGCACATCGCCGTTCAGCGTCCCGGTGCTGTCCACATCCCCACGGACGTACACCCCCGTCGTGATCTCGAAGGAGGGTTTGAGCATGTCGATCGCCGCCGCCGTCGTGAAGAGCTTCATGTTCGACGCGGGCGCGACAGCCATGTGCGCGTTGCGTTCTGCGACGATCCGTCCGCTCTCCAGCTCCACGATCTGGATGCTCGTGTCGCCGCTGCTCGCCACGGTGCCGTTCACAAGCGAGTTGATGCGCTCCTCGAAGGTCCGACCCGCTGGAACGGCGAGCGGCGGCGGGACGGCCTTCCGCGGAGGCGCCGCTTTCCGCGCAGGCGTCGCCTTGCGAGCGGCCACTGTCTTCTTCTTCGTCGACGTTTTCTTCTTTTTCTTGGCCTGCCCTTCCGCCAGTGGCTCGAGGAACAATGTGAGGAGAACGATGAAGATCGCGACCGGGCGCGTGGAGCGAAGAGTCATTGGCGCGAAGGATAGTGCAAAGGTGATGCTTAGTTCGGTTGGCGGGCGGTTGGCGGTTGGCGGATATCAGTACCGGTTCTCAACCGCAACTGCTGAGCGCCGCCTCCCCGTGACCGCAAACCGGGACGAGTGCGTCCGGGTGCTCGCCAACCGCCAACCGCCACTTTCCAACCGCCAACCGAACCGTCAGAGCCGCTGCCACTGCTCCGGCAGCGCCAGCCGAATCCGGTCGTGCAGCGAGACGGGCAGCCTCCTTCGAACCTCGCGGCGGATGTCATCATTCGCGTACCGGCGGGAGAAGTGGGTGAGCACGATCAGCTCGTTCTCGAAGTGGCCGGCAAACTCGGCGATGTCGTCGATGTGAATGTGACGGTACTGCGCGGCGCGGTCCCGATGGCCATCTGTGAGGAACGAGCACTCGATGAGGAGCACCTCGGACCGGAAGAGAGGGGCGCAGTTCTCCAGCAGGGCACGATCTGTGTCGCCGGTGTAAAAAAGGAGCGACCGCTCGTAGGGCTCGTCGATCGAGACTCCTTCGCGCTTCAGTCTGGCGATGGCGTCACTGCTCAGACCCGCGAAGTCCTCGCGGAGATGGTGGCGCGTTTCAATGAGCTCGTACGCGCGAGCGGACACGCGATGGAATGCGTCATACGCGCGCATGATCAGGCTGCGCGCGAAGCGCACCTCATCCCCCGCGCTCACACCGACGATGTTCAAGGACGCCTGGATTTCTGCTCCGGTAAGTCTGGCCTGAACGGCCATCAGCTCCCGTACGTCGCCCGCCGCTTCCGCCGGCACGTAGATCGTCCCCGCATCGAGCTTCTGCAGCCGCCGCTGACCCGCATAGAAAGCAATCCCGGCCGAATGATCGAGGTGTGTGTGCGTGATGAAGACATGGTCCATCGAAACGAGCATGTCCGGACACCGTCCGATGTCCATCGCCACGCCCAGATCCCGAATGCGGAAAAACGTCTCGTGCCCGGCGCGCGAACGCCCCTCGAGCGCAAAGTGCGGCGTCTGGAGCGTGAAGAACTCTCTGTCTCTCATCGGCGCGAAGGATGAAGATGAAGAATGAGGCATGAACGCTCGAGTGTCATCCTTCAGCCTTCATCCTTCAGCCTTCGCCTCATCGCTCATCCTTCAGCCTTCATTCTTTCGACCACCAAAAGCAAATCAGCCAGCCGCACGACCCGTGCGTCAGGGGCGATCTCCAGCCCGTGCTCCACTGGCGGCGCAACGGCGGTGCCCCGCTGCGGTGGATCAAAGTGCACCGCCCGCATGCCGCAGCGTTGCGCGCCATGGACATCGACGTAGAGATTGTCCCCGACGAACAGGATCTCCCCGTAATCGACGCCGAGGCCGCGGCGCAACTCTTCGAAGATCGTGGGCTGGGGCTTGCACGCCCCATGCTCGTTCGAGAAGATCATCACATCGAGTGAAGAGGCCAGACCGAGCGCCTCGAGAATCGGACGCAGAACAGAGCCGGGCGTTCGTCCGGTGTTACTGATCAGGCCGATGCGTAGCCCCTGCGCCTTCAGCGCGACGAGCAGCTCCAACGCGCCCTCGACGTGCGCCGGGAGAACCGCCAGCGCCGCACCGGCGTACGCATCCTCCAGTGCTTCCAGCACCGTCTCGTCGAACGCGGCAGGATCGAGCGCCAACTCCTCAAGGAAGTGGTCGATCTGTCGCCGGCACGGCACGTCGATATCCATCCCCCAGTAGAGATCGTGACACCGATGCCACAGAGCTCGATACGCATGCTCGATGCGGTGGGCGACCTCGCCGTATCCATGCCCGGTGAGGATCTCCTCCATCCGCGTGAGGCGCAGCCGCTCCTGCTGAAGCGAGAGCTCGGGCGTGTCGGTGATCAACGTTTCCCACAGGTCGAAGGCGATGGCTCTCAGCATGGGATCAGGGACGAGGGCCGAGGGACGAGGGCTGAGGGCTGAGTGTGAGAGCGCTCGTCCGCAGACCCGGCTCTGGTCCTTTGCCCTCGGCCCTCGGCCCTCGTCCCGGCGTCAATTGAGCTTCACCCTTCCGCCGAAGCCTTCCTCGTATCCGTGAAAGTACTCGAGCGCGCCCTCCGGGTGTTGCCAGCAGTAGTAGCCAGCTCCGCTGTCAAAGTCGACGAGCCACAATCCTTTCACTTCGATCCCCATGACCGTGATGGCGTCGACCCATTCAGTGACGAGACGTTGGTAGTCTTCGGGAGCCTCGGATGCCGATTCCGCGGCGCGACGGACTGCGTCACTGGTGATGCGCCGCACCTCGGGGAGAACGGAGACTGCCTCTTCGTAGGAGAAGATTCGTTTTGGCACGCGGCGCGAATGATAAATGCGGTTTTGCAGGAAACGACAGCTCCGTGCTAAAACGCGCCCTGCAACGCCCGCCACAAAATGAGGGAGGACATACCGATGTCGGTTCAGGAAAGGGTCAAAGCCATCATCGTCGAACAGCTGGGCGTCGACGCGGAAGAAGTCGCCCCGGACGCCTCGTTCGTCGAGGATCTCGGTGCTGACTCGCTCGACACCGTCGAGCTGATCATGGCGTTCGAAGAAGAGTTCGGGGTGGAGATTTCCGACGACGACGCGGAGAAGATCCGCAAGGTCAGGGACGCGGTCGATTACATCGAGAAGCGCGCCGGGAACGCCCCCAAAGCCACGTAGAGCAGGGGCGCGTCGCGGGATGGATCACGTCCATCCCTGTTTCAGGGGCGGGCTCCAGAGCCCGCCCTACGTGTGTGAAGGAGCGTGCCTCTTGGACAAACGTCGTGTCGTCGTGACCGGTCTCGGAATGATCTCGCCCCTTGGGGTCGGCAACGAGCCGACCTGGCAGGGGCTGGTGGACGGTCGCTCCGGCATCGGACCCATCACGAAGTTCGACGCCAGCGCCTACGCCAGCCGGATCGCCGGCGAGGTCAAAGGGTTCGTTCCGGAAGACTGGATCGAGAAGAAGGAGGTCAAGAAATCCGACACTTTCATCCAGTACGCCATCGCCGCCGCGCAGATGGCGGCCGATGACGCCAGGCTCGATACGAAAAGCGAAGACCCCGACCGCGTCGGCGTCATCATCGGATCGGGCATCGGCGGCCTGCCCCTCATCGAGGAGATGCATCGCAAGCTTCTCGAGAAAGGTCCCTCGCGGATCTCCCCCTTCTTCATCCCCGGGCTGATCGTGAACCTGGCCAGCGGCCAGATCTCGATCCGTTTCAACGCGCGCGGTCCGAGCTCGGCACCGGCCACGGCCTGCGCCAGCGGCGCGCACGCGATCGGCGACGCCTTCCGGGTCATTCAGCGCGACGAGGCCGACGTGATGTTCGCCGGTGGCAGCGAAGCGGTCATCACTCCCCTCGCTGTTGGAGGCTTTGCCGCCATGCGTGCCGTGTCCACCCGCAACGACGATCCGGAACACGCCTCGCGTCCCTGGGACGGAGAGCGCGACGGGTTCGTCCTTGGCGAAGGGGCGGGCGTGATGATCCTCGAAGAACGCCAGCATGCGATCGCTCGCGGCGCCACGATCTATTGCGAGCTCACTGGCTACGGCATGACCAGCGATGCGTACCACATCACCTCCCCGTCAGAAGATGGCGATGGGATGGCGAGGGTGATGCAGCGCGCGCTCAAGGACGCGCATCTGACGCCGGCCGACATCGGTTATATCAACGCTCACGGCACCTCGACCCCTGTGGGCGACAAGATCGAAACTCGCGCGATCAAGACCGTCTTCGGCGACGAAGCGTACAAAGTCGCCATCAGCTCCACGAAATCGATGACCGGCCACCTCCTCGGCGCAGCCGGCGGCCTCGAATCCGCTGTCGCCGCGATGGTGGTGATGACGGGGATTATCCCACCCACGATCAACTACGAAACCCCCGACCCCGAGTGCGACCTCGACTACGTCCCGAATGTGGCGCGCAGAAAAGACGTGGAGCACGTCCTGTCGAACTCCTTCGGCTTTGGCGGCACGAACGCGACGCTGATCTTCTCCCGGCATTCGTAGGCCGTTGGCGGTTGGCGCTGGCGAAACATGCTCTGTCAGCCTGCTGCTCCAGTGTCTTCAGTCGGTCGCTTCGATCCAGTCTGCAAACTCCGATTTCTCGTACTTGCGCGCGATCGAAGCCGGTGTCATGCCGTCGCTTCCGGCAGCATCGCGCTGGGCGCCATGCTGGAGGAGCAGCATAGCCATCTCGATGTCGCCGCGGCTTGCTGCACCATGGAGCGGCGTGTAGTCGAACTGCTGCCGCGCGTTGGGATTCGCGCCCCTGTCGAGCAGCAGGCGCATCGTCTTGCGATCGCAGACTGCCGCCGCGGCGTGAACCGGAGCGACCCGCGCGGTGTTCTGCGCGGCCGCATTCACATCGGCCCCCTGCTCGATCAGCCAGCGGGCGAGATCCCCGTGGCCGAAAAAAATCGCCAGACCCAGAGCTGGAAACCCATCCAGACTCCTGGAGGTCACCGCCTCAAGGCTCGACACCAGAATTTGCTCCGCGCGCGGCCGGTCTCCGAGCGCACACGCTTCCGCGAACGACACTGGCACTCCACGAGCGACGAGCAACCGGGCCAGCTCGGGCTTGCCGTGATAGATCGCCATCATCAAGGGGGAGATTCCGTTCTCGGCCGTCTGCAGCGACGATGCATCCGCATCCAGAAGCGCCCCCACTCGTTCGCCATCGCCCTTCCGGATCGCGTCCATGAGCTCGCTCATGGAGGAATGGTAGCGCGCTCGACGGCGACAGGCTTCACGAAACTCGTCGACACTGCGATCTACGGGACGAAGATTCTGCGCCTGTCGAGCCGCCATTCCCGCCCTAAAATCTACCAATTCGGCTGAAACGGAGGCCCGGACGAATCCGGCACTATTCTTGATCTTCATCGAGTCAGGGAGGTCCGGATGAAAGTTTGTTCCTACTGCGGCCACTCGCGAGCCGCCCACATCGACGGGGTGCGATGCGCCCTCTGCGGGTGCCTGCCAGCCCGGCAGACCTTCGTGCAGGATGCCTTCTCGTTCCGCTCTTCGGTCTCCTCCAGCACTCCGAGCCACCCGCGAAAGCGGTGAGCTGAGACGCACCCGAGTCAACCGCGTCAACCGGATCTCGCGCGCGACCTCAGTCGCGCAGCGCAGTTCCAGAACGCACGCCGTCTCGATCCTTTGGGTCAGAAGACTCGAAGGCTGGGCATGTTCTCCCAAGCAGCCTCCTGGGAGTCTGCGCGGCAGAAACCGCTTCTCAGACGACGAGCGTCGCGGTGGCGGAGCAACCAGCGCTGCCGGCCGTGCCGGCCAGGGAGCCTGTGCGGCAGAAAATCGCCGCTGGAGGCGGCGCGTACGGTAGCCGGTGGTGAGAACAAAGCGAGCGACCACCGGACTGCGCCGGCAATGGAGATCGACCCTGAAAGGGTCGCGTACCGGTTCGCATTCGGAGGCGGATCGCCAGCTCCTCCGCGACCCCTGCCGGGGTCGACATCATCACGGGTTGTATGGACCGGTGGTCGCTCGCTTCGCGCGCACCACC
>JANMSA010000602.1:0-1608 GCA_031388865.1 Acidobacteriota bacterium
AGCGCCAGCGCCGGACGCATCGTTCTCATCGGGTCGATCAATGGCTCGCGCGGGAAGTTCGGAACGTCCGCGTACGCGGCGAGCAAGGCTGGGCTGTCAGGCCTGGCCAGGAGCGCCGCCCGCGAGACGGGGCGCTTCGGAATCCTGGTGAACGTCGTCGAGCCCGGCTGGGTGAAGACCCCGATGACGAATGCGCTTCCGCCCGACGTTCAGGAGCGGGCGCTGAGCGAGACGCTCCTCGGGGAGTTCGTCGATCCGGAAGACGTCGCCGCGGTTGTCGGCTTTCTGTGCGGCCCGGGAGCACGGAAGATCACCGGCCAGGTCATCCGCGTCGATTCGGGGCAGTTGTTAGGTGGATGAGGTGGTCGCCACCTCAATCGCCAGAGGGAACGGTTCCGCCTCGCGACGCGCCCCTGCCTCGAGCATCGAATCGATCCGACCAACGTCTAAAACGTGACGCCGCTGGCGCCGCGGTGCTCTCTCGACTATTTCTTGATGGTAGGCGTGAACGTCCATGTCCAGCCGTCTTTCTTGGTGATCTGGGATTTCTTGTCCGGCGAGATGCGCAGATTATCCGAATCAGGCAAGCCCATTCCAAACGCGACGGGCGAGACTACTACAAACTCCTCGGGTCGCGTGTCGCGGCCTGCAGGCACGGCCTTGCGACTCCCGGTACAAAACTGAACAACTTCAGCCGCTGGATAAGTGGTCTGCACTTGCAGCACCAGATCGCCGGCCAGACCTTCCTTGATCCCCAGAACTTCGTAATGTTCGTACTCGCCCTTCAGAACAGGCGGCAGGCATTTGGGCTCGAAGTCCCGCAGATTCCTGACTGCAGACTTCGTGTTCTTAAAGGTGGGCGTTCCTACCAGCTTTGAGTCGGCAAGGTTCCATAGCAGGTCCATCTCAACACGGTCGGTCACATCCGCATATCCGAGGCCGCCGGCGCCGACGACGTCGGCTCGTCCCTCATACATGCCCACGATGTGGTAGCTGAGGACCTCGACGCTGGCCCAGCGCGCCATGACTTCCATATCCATATTCTGGGCTTGTCCCGGGACCAGTGGAACCGCGAGCGTCAGCAGAAAACAGTGTGCAAGTGTCCTGACCTTCGATTGGGCGTTTCTCATCGTGTCCTCTTTTCCGGTAAACGGTGGTTGAGAAGGCTAGCTACTAGCTAAAAGGTATGACTGGTCTCATCGCCCGCGGTCGGCTTGTACGTGAAGTTGTGGGCCTGGCCATGACAGGTGAGATTGCATGTGCGGTTTCCAGTGCTGGTGTCGATCTGCCAGCGCGGCCGGGGGAATGAATTTCCGGTCACATCGGGTGCGAAGTTGACGAGATGCGACTTCACGTTCGGCGGCGGCGAATTGCCGACCGACCAGATTCCTCCCACAAGCCAGCGGTACTCTGTGTTCGATGCTGTGCGATTGCTGTGCAGGTCGTAATGGCAACTGAGGCAGGAGTCCGTGACCTGTTTGTCACGCAGATGGTAGTTGTGGAGGTTGTCACGATTGGCGCCGTAGAAATTCGATCGCGCGCCGTCCGTGCGACTGCGGCTCAAAAGGGCCGTCGCATCATGACAATTGAGGCAGAGCGCGGCATCGG
>JANMSA010000611.1:0-5818 GCA_031388865.1 Acidobacteriota bacterium
GGTTGTCGGTTGTCGGTTGTCCGCGACCGGGCTGTTGTCGGTTGTCGGTTGTCGGTTATCTGTGAGGTCTCCCCTGGGCGAAGAGTCTCGGACAACTGACAACTGAGAACTGACAACCTTTCCTGACAACTGAGAACCGACAACATCTCCGAGCGAAGAACGACGAATATCCAGGTTGTCCGCGAGATAGCGCGCGAGCGCCGGCCAGTCCAGTTGTTCACTTGGGCGGACGGGGCGGGTATCGCTCATTTCATGCGGACCAGACGGGCGGCGAGGTTCGGGAAAAAGCGTTGCAGGGCGATGGCGTGGACCTCTTTTCCGCCGACTCGCACTTCGAGCTTGTTCTTGGTCACACCGTCGATGATGCGAGGCGCGGCGTCCTCGGGCAACATCGCGTTCCTGTGCGTATCGTCGAGCTTTCCGTATCTCGTTCCGTCGCCGCGCAGTGCGTTCTCAGACACGTTGGTGCGGATATAGCCAGGACAGACGATCGTCACGCGGATCCCGTTTCTCGCATTCTCGGCGCGCAGCGTGTCGAAGAACCCATGCAGCGCATGCTTGGATGCGGAGTATGCGGACCGCGTCGGGATCCCGACGTGGCCGATGACGCTGCTGATCGGAACGAGGTGACCGCTGCGACGGGCGAGCATCGACGGCAACACGGCCTTGGTCAACGCGATGGTGCCGAAGTAGTTGACCTCCATGATGGCCCGATCCGTGGCGAGCTCGGTCTCCACGACCAGCGAGCGTTGACTGACGCCACCGCTGTGCACGAGTACATCGACGCGCGGCACGGTCGCGGCGGCCGCAGCGATCGCGCTCATGTCGGTGAGATCGATCGGCAGGACGCGGTGCCGGCCGGGATTCACGCATGCTGCGCGGACGCGCTCGAGCTCACCCTCGTTGCGCGCGGAAAGAATCACGTTCGCGCCCTCACGACTCCACGCGACGGCCAGAGCCTCCCCGATGCCGGAGGAGGCGCCCGTGATCCACACTGTCTTGCCTTCGTATCTCATCGAGATCCAGCGCGGGTGCGCGGCTGCGCGGATACGCCGCCGCACTCCTGAGCTCATTGCAGGTTTTCAAACACTGTCGCCGCGCCCTGCCCGCCACCCACGCACATCGTGACCATTCCGTACTTTGAGCCGCGGCGGCGCATCTCGCCGAGGATCTGCACGGTGAGCTTGGCGCCCGAAGCGCCCAGCGGGTGGCCGAGAGCGAGGGCGCCGCCGTTGACGTTCACCCGCCCCTCGTCCATGCCCAGCTCACGCATCACCGCCAGCGCCTGACAGGCGAACGCCTCGTTGAGCTCGATCACGTCAATGTCTTCGAGCTGCAATCCCGCCAGCCTGAGCGCTTTCGGCACGGCTACGATCGGTCCCATGCCCATGATCTCCGGCGGGACTCCGCCGACCGCATAGGACACCAGCCGCGCCAGCGGCTTCAGCCCCAGTTCCTCGGCTCTCTTTCGCGACATGACGATCACGCCCGCGGCGCCGTCAGAAGTCTGACTGGAGTTGCCGGCGGTGACCACGCCCTTCAGGTGAAACACAGGCTTCAACTTCGCGAGCGCGGCCTCTGTCGTATCGGCACGAGGACCTTCGTCCTTGTCGAACGTGAACTTCTTCACGCCCTCAGGCTCGACGATCTCCACTTCCAGCGGCACGATCCCATCCTCGGCGAACTTGCCCGCGTCCTGCGCCGCCAGTGCGCGCTGATGGCTGCGATAGGCGAAGGCGTCGGCTTCCTCGCGCGAGATGTTGTATTTGCGCGCAACGTTCTCCGCGGTCAGTCCCATGCTCAGATAGACGTTCGGGCGGTCGTCGATGAGCGTCGGGTTGGGGCGGAAGCGGTTGTTCCCGCGGACCATGCTCATCGACTCGGTCCCGCCGGCGATGATCTGCTCGGCCATCCCCGCCATGATGCGCTCCGCAGCGTTGGCGATGGTCTGCGAACCGGAGGAGCAGAAGCGATTCACGGTCATGGCCGCGACGCTGTCCGGCAATCCGGCGCGCAGCGCCGCAATGCGCGCAACATTCGTCCCCGACTCCCCCTCGGGCGTCGCACAGCCGATGATGACGTCGTCGATGGTGTCCGGATCGAGCTCCGGCGTTTTTGCCAGTAGCGCTCGAATGACTTCCGCGGCCATGTCGTCCGGCCGGGTGGTGCGCAGCGCGCCGCGGGGTGCCTTCCCCACTGCTGTCCGGAGGCCCGCAACGATGACAGCTTCATTCATGACTGTTCTCCTGCTGAGACTGTGAGACTTGTGAACCTACGAGACAGAGGGTTCGTTACCTGCGAGCTACTCCTTCGTGGACTAGTTTCTCAGCGGTTTCCCTGTCTCCAGCATGTACTTGATCCGCTCCAGCGTCTTTGGCTGGGTGAGCAGGTCCACGAAGACCTCGCGCTCGAGGTCGAGGAAATGCTGTTCGCTGGCCCAGCGGCCGGTGGAGTAATTGCCCCCGCAGAGGATGTACGCGAGGCGGTTGCTGATGAACGCGTCATACTCGCTCATGTAGCCGCCCTGCTGGAGCACGAAGATGCCAGCCTTGAGACCGGCGCGAACATCGCGTCCGGCGGCGTAGCAGTTGTCCTCGCGCACGGGCGGCGCGTAGCCCGCGGCCGCGAGCTCGAGCACTTCGATCTTGGCCTCGGACAGGAGGTGATCGCGGTTCATCACGATGCGATCGGCTTCGCCGAGGAATCCGAACGACCGGGCTTCGGCGGCGCTCGAGGACACCTTGCCGGCGCCCACCACCTGCAGCACGTTCTGGACGAGCGGAAGCGGATCGGCACCCGGGGTCTTGAGCAATGCGGGCGAGACGTTGCGGCGGATCATCTCCTTGCAGCCCCCCGCGCCTGGAATCAGTCCGACACCCACTTCGACCAGCCCCATGTACGTCTCGCTCGCGGCCACGATGCGCGCGCCGGCCATGGCTACTTCCGCACCTCCGCCCAGCGTGCGTCCGAACGGCGCAGTGACGACCGGCTTGGCGCAGAAGCGAACGGCCATCAGCGCGTCCTGCGTCCCTTTCACAGCGGCCGCGGGATCTCCCGAGAGGCCGCCCGCGAGGTTCGCGCCGACGCAAAAGTCTCCGCCTTCGTTCCCGATCACCAGTCCGGCCCAGTCGCCGCGTTCCACCTCTTCCACGGATGCGAGGATCATCTCGCGGATGTCCGAGTCGAGCGTGTTCATCTTGGTGTGGAACTCGAGGCAGAGGACGCCGTCGCCGAGATCCCGCAGGCTGGCGCCTTTGTTCTCCCTCACGACGCGCGCCTCTTTCAGAGGCAACTGCTTCGAGTCGCGCGCCACGGACTTGTACGACTTGCGAATGGGGTCGTACGCCTCTTTATCCTTGTAGAACGAGGTCTGCCCGGACGCCAGCATCTCCCCAACCCACGGCGCAACGGCGACGCCGTTCGCTGCCATGGCGTCCGCAGTTTCCTTGACGCCGAGCGCATCCCATAGCTCGAACGGTCCGAGGTCGTGAGAGAAGCCCCAGCGGACGGCGCGGTCGATGCTCACCAGATCGTCGCTGATCTCGGGGACCCGGCGCGATGCGTAGCCGAGGGAGTTGTAGACGATATGACGCGCGAGGGCGCCGGCGCGGTCGTCCTGCCCCAGGATGAAGTGCAGACGCTGCGGAAGGCTGCGGATCTTCGCGGCCTCTGCAAGCGATGGGATCGCCGGTTCCCGGCGCTCGCGGTACTCGCCGGTCTCGAGGTCGAGAGTCTGGATGTTCCTGCCGTCCTTCTTGTAGAAGCCCTGCTTCGTTTTGTCGCCAAGGCGCCCTTTCTCCATCTGCTTTCTTCGCAGCTCTTCCACGCGCGGTGAAGCGAGGATGTCGCGGGCCTCATCGCCTTCGATCAAGCCATGGAGATTCGTGGCCACTGAACTGGAGACATCCAGGCCGACCAGATCCTGGAGCCGGAACGCGGCAGTTTTCGGACGCCCGGTGAGCGGTCCGGCGACGGCATCCGTCTCCTCGACGGTGTAGCCGTGCTCCATCACGAAGTCGACGAGCGACGCGCCGCCGATCGAGGCCAGGCGGTTGGCGATGAAGTTCGGCGTGTCTTTGCAGAAGACGACCGACTTGCCCAGGCGCTGCTCTGCGAAGTCGCGCACGAACGCGGTGATCTCCGGTTTCGTGTGCGGTGTGGGGATGATCTCGAGCAGCTTCATGTAGCGCGGCGGGTTGAAAAAGTGCGTCCCCAGAAAATGCGCCTTGAAGTCGTCGGAAGTCTCCGAAGAGATCTGCGCGATGGGCAGCCCGGATGTGTTGCTGGTGACGATGCTGCCCGGCTTCCGCACGCGATCGATGCGCGCCAGGAGTTCGCGCTTCAAGTCCATCTGCTCGAAGATTGCCTCTACGATCCAGTCGCCCGCGGCGATCCACTCGTCCGTGAGCGGCCCCACGGTGACCAGGTCCGCCGTCTCCGGCGTGACGAACGGCGGAGGTTTGTGCTTCTTGAGCCGGTCGTGAACGCCCTGCGGGGCGACGTCCATCAGGTACACGGGGATGCCCGCATTGGCAAAATGGGCAGCGATGCCGCCGCCCATGGTTCCGGCACCGATGACCACGGCGCGCGTGATGTTGTGGGACATTCGTATTTCTCCGGTTGGCGGTTGGCAGTTGCTGGTTGGCGGTGGAAAACCCGGCGACCCGCGTGGTGGGGTGGCGGTCTCCCGCCAACCGCCAGCTGCTTTCATTCCTCTCGCAACACTCTTCGCAGAATCTTTCCTACCGCGGTCTTGGGCAAGGACTCCCGGATCTCGATCTGCACGGGGCGTTTGAACTCGGCGAGGTTCTTCGCGCAATGTTCGCGCAGTTCGTCGATGGTGGCCGTCCCTTTCAAGACCACGAAGGCCTTCACGACTTCGCCGCGATAGGAATCCGGAACTCCGATGACGCAGGTCTCGAGCACTGCCGGATGGGTGAACAGCACCGACTCGATCTCGGTCGGGTAGACGTTGAAACCAGACACGATGATCATGTCTTTCTTGCGCTGCACAATGTAGGAAAAGCCGTCTTTGTCCATCGTTGCGACATCGCCGGTGTGGAGCCACGTGCGACCGTCTGCGTCAGTCCGGAGCGCGATCGCCGTTTCATCGGCGCGGTTCCAGTAACCCTTCATGATCTGCGGTCCGGCGATGCACAGCTCTCCCTCTGCGCCGAGGGGAACCTCGTTCTCGGCGGTCTCCAGATCGACGATCTTCATGTCCGTG
This sequence comes from Acidobacteriota bacterium, assembly GCA_031388865.1. GTDB lineage: Bacteria > Acidobacteriota > Thermoanaerobaculia > Gp7-AA8 > Gp7-AA8 > QHVT01. The sequence goes on from JANMSA010000611.1 coordinate 5,228, forward strand.
TCCGGCAGCGGAATGCCGATGCTGCCCGGCTTCCGGATCGACAGCGAAGGCGTCGTGTGCGTCACCGGCGACGCCTCGGACAGTCCGTAGCCCTCGCTGAGCATGCCGCCGGTCATAGTCTCGAACTGCTCGAGCACCTCCAGCGGCAGCGGCGCGGAACCACTGTTGAAGGAGCGTACGCGGTCGATGCCGTACTCGCGCGCCTTCGGGTGATTGAGGATCGAGATGTAAATCGTCGGAACCGCGGGAAAGTACGTGGGGCGGTAGTCGCGGACGGCTGCGAGCAGCATCTCCACGTCGTACTTCGGGATGAGAATCTGCAGTCCGCCCAGCCAGGTGCAGGACATGAGTCCTACGGTGAATCCGTAGATGTGGAAGAACGGGATGACCAGCAGATGACGCTCGTCACCGCGGTGGAGCGAGGGGACGTGTAGCGTGGTCGTCTGAATGACGTTCGAGAAGATGTTGTAGTGCGTGAGCATCGCGCCCTTGGGAACTCCGGTGGTGCCGCCGGTGTACTGCAACACGGCGACGTCGTTTTCCGGATCGATGCTGACGCGGGGAAGCTGCGGCTCGGCGACGCTCGACAGG
>JANMSA010000635.1:0-1560 GCA_031388865.1 Acidobacteriota bacterium
CGACCGAAACGGGCGCAGAGTCCTCCGCGCCGGCGCGCTGACATTAGTCCTCGCATCGGGTCCCATCGCTTCGTGATGGTCATCACCTGTCGCGGTGATGACCAGCATCTCATGACCAAAGTCATTTCGACGATCCTTCGAAATCCATTCAATGCGGCTATCGAAAGGAGTTCGGCATGCCTCGATCCCATCGAACGCGCGTTGCTCTGTTGGCCCTGGTCCTCGTCACCGTCAGCAGCGTCGCGTCGGCGGATGAAGCCGCAACCTACTTTCGCCAGAACTGCATGAGCTGCCACACCATCGGCGGCGGGCGTCTGGTAGGCCCGGATCTCAAGGACGTTTCGAAGAGCAAGGACCGCGCGTGGCTGGTGAGGTTCATCGCCAATCCAAAGTTCTTTCTCGACGGCGGCGATCCCTATGCGCTGAAGCTGAAGGAAGAAGCGCGCGGAGCGGTCATGCCGAACATCTCCGGGCTCGATGAAGCAAAGGCGGCGTCGCTGATGACCCTGATCGAGGCGGAGTCGAAACTCGAGAAGTCGCAGTTCATCGGACTCAACCTGGGCGATCAGCCATTCACCGCGTTGCACGTGCTCGAAGGCCAGCGGATCTTCATGGGCACAAAGCGCCTCGCCAACGGCGGTCCGGGCTGCATCTCCTGTCATGCGGTCGACCGTCTCCCCTCTCTCGGTGGCGGCCTCCTCGGACCCGATCTGACCAAGGTCTACGAGCGGCTCAACGGCCGGAAGAACCTCGCATCCTGGATGATGGCGCCCGCCACGCCAACGATGCGGCCGCTCTTCGCCAACCAGTCGATGACCAACGACGAGATCGTAGCTCTGGTCGCCTACTTCGAAGCGGCGGCAAAGAAACCGCCGTCGACCGGCAACGCCTCCAGTCTGTCTCTCTTTTTCCTCGGTCTCGGCGGCGCTGTCGTGATGTTCCTCGGGGCCGACACCATCTGGCGCAAGCGTTTCCGCGGCGTGCGCAAGCCACTCGTGAGAGGTGAGCGATGAGCAACACGTTCGAAGACAAGGGGATCCCATGGATCTCCGACGAATCAGACCCCGACGGGCGCCAGTGGGAAGAGTTCTATCGGAATCGCTGGCAGCACGACAAAGTCGTGCGCTCCACGCACGGCGTGAACTGCACGGGAAGCTGTACGTGGCAGATTTACGTGAAGAACGGGATCGTGACCTGGGAGATGCAGGGCCTCGATTATCCGCTGCTCGAGAAAGGGCTTCCTCCGTACGAGCCGCGTGGTTGCCAGCGCGGCATCTCGTTCTCCTGGTACCTCTATTCGCCGCTTCGCGTGAAGTACCCCTACATGCGCGGCGCGCTGCTGGATCTCTGGAAGGCCGCGCGCACGGAGCACTCGGACCCGGTCGAAGCATGGGCTTCGATCGTCAACGATCCGGACAAGCGGAAGCGCTATCAGCGGGCGCGCGGCAAGGGCGGATTCCGCCGCGTGAACTGGAACGACTCGCTCGAGATGATGGCCGCGGCCAACATCCACACGATCAAGAAATGGGGTCCCGACCGCATCGCCGGATTCTCGCCGAT
>JANMSA010000664.1:0-20414 GCA_031388865.1 Acidobacteriota bacterium
CATATCCGGTTTTTGTTCATCGGGTCGCATGTTTGCTCCACGCTTCTTTCAGACTGGCCTCACGGCTTCCTCCTTGCGCTTCGCTAACCCTTCACCTCCATCAGGTTGGGTAGAAGACTTTCTCTTCCGAGCTGTCGAACATGCTCGGCACACCACCTTCTCCCCTCTGCGGAGGGGAGAAGGCTCTCGATGTTTGTTCTTCCAGAGGAGCGTGCGACAGGCAAGTCGCGCAGCACCTCCCCTCGAGAGCCTTCTCCCCGCGCACGGGGGAGAAGGTGCCGAAGGCGGATGAGGGGGCGCCGGCCCAGGATGATCGCTTGACTGGAGGCGTGAGTCGAATGACTGTGACTCAGGCCACCGGCGGCGGCGGGAAGAGCAGGTCGAGCTTGATCAGGACGTTGTCTTTGATCAGGTCATCGACGGCGCCCTTGTAGGAGATGCCCCAGTCGTGGCGGTTGATGGTGAACTCGCTCTTCGTCCGTACACCTTCAGGCGTTACCGCTGCTGTGACAGGCACCGTCACTTCGCGATCGACGCCGTGCATGTTCAGTTTGCCCTTGAGAATGTGAGTCGTTCCTGCCGGCGAGCCGGCGGGAGCTTCCGTTACCGACATCGACGTGAACTTCGCGTTCGGATACTTGGCAACGTCGAAAAAGTCAGGGCTCTGGAGATGGCCGGTGAGGTCCTCCGTGTCCGTCTCGATCGAGCTCAGATCGATCTCGAAGTCGATCTTCTGCGGCTTGCCGGCAACGTACTCGATTCCTCCGTCGAAGGACTTGAACTTCCCGGTATGGTCGCGAGTGACCTTCGCCCCTACGAAGTTGATCGAGCTCTTCTCCTTGATCACGCTCGACGTCGTTGCGCCTGGAGTGGGCGTGGTGCTCGTTGCTGAGGAGGTCGCGGACGTCATGGTGGTCTCGGTGACCTCCGCGGCAGGCTTCTGGTCGATCTCGCTTTTCTGGCAGGCGGCGGCGAGGGAGAGGAGGGAGACGGCGAGAAACAGCTTGTAAGGCTTCATGAACTTCTCCTTTTCAGACAGCCCGGACCTTGCAAGTTGGACGCCTCGCGGCGCGGAATGTGAAGATCCGCGCAGCATGAGAACCGCTACGGTCGCATTTACGCTCTTCGTCGTCACCACTTCTGCGTTCTGCCAGCCGCAGGCCGGGAACTCCGCGGTGACTCCCGGGTCTACAGCTCAGCGTTCCCCTACACCCCGTTCAATTGCATTGCCCGGAAAGGTCACCGAGTTTTCCCGCGGGCTGGAGCACCCCTGGGGACTGGCGGTGCTGCCCGATGGACGAATGCTGGTGACGGAGCGTGCCGGCCGCCTGCGGCTGGTCGGTCGCGACGGCAAGCTCTCCCCACCGCTCCGCGGCCTTCCCGCGGTGCATGCCTCGGGGCAGGGTGGATTGCTCGACGTCGTGCTCGACCCGGCGTTTGCGCAGAACCGCACCATCTATCTTTCCTTCTCCGATCGGGGCGAGAACGGCACGTCCGGGACCGCTGTCGCCAGTGCGCGGCTCGGCGACGCGGGACTCGACAATGTGCGGGTGATCTACCGGCAGCAGCCCAAGGTGAAGGGCTCCGGGCACTATGGATCCAGGATCGTGTTCCGCCGCGACGGGACGCTCTTCATCACCCAGGGTGATCGCATGAGCTACAGCGAGCAGGCGCAGGACCTCGCCTCGGGCCTCGGCAAGGTGGTGCGTATCAACCGCGACGGCTCGATCCCGAAGGACAACCCGTTCATCTCACGCAAAGGCGCGCGGCCGGAGATCTGGTCTTATGGACATCGCAACGTGCAGGCGGCGACGCTGCATCCGCAGACCGGCGCTCTGTGGACGGTAGAACATGGCGCTCGCGGCGGGGACGAGCTCAATCATCCCGAGGCAGGAAAGAACTATGGCTGGCCGGTGATCACCTACGGCATCGAATACTCCGGCCGGAAAATCGGGGAGGGCATCACCGCGAAGGCGGGGATGGAGCAGCCGGTCTACTACTGGGACCCGGTGATCGCGCCGTCGGGCATGATCGTCTACACGGGCGACAAGTACCCTGCCTGGAAGAACAGCATCTTCGTGGGCTCGCTGGCTCCCGGAGCGCTGGTGCGACTGACGCTCCTGAACGGCCGCGTCGCGAAGGAGGAGCGATACCTCGGCGAACTGGACGAGCGCATCCGCGATGTGGAGCAAGGCACCGATGGCCTGATCTACGTGATCACGGACAGCCCGAACGGGAAGATTCTGAGGATCGATCCGAAATGATGCGGTTCGTCGCCATTGGCGACAGCACGGTGGAAGGGCTGGACGACCCGGATGGTCGCGGTGGCTATCGCGGCTGGGCGAACCGGCTCGCAGAGCGGCTTGCGGCGCAGCAGGGTGGACTTCTCTACGCCAATCTCGCAGTCCGCGGCCGGACGACACGGCAGGTTCGCGAAGAGCAGTTCGATCTCGCCCTGGCGATGAAGCCCGACCTGGCTGCGGTCGTCACGGGGACGAATGACGTGCTGCGTCGCCGCTTCGACGTGACGTCGTTCGAGGTAGACCTCTACTTCATGCAACGCGCTCTGGTGGATGGCGGGTCGAGGGTGATCACGTTCACTCTGCCCGACCTCTCACCGGTGATGCCGCTGGCGCGCTTCCTCCGTGCGCGCGTGTTCGCGCTCGACGATGCGATTCGCCGCACATGCGCGCGGAGCGGAGCGATCCTCTGCGATCTGGCAGTCCATCCTGTCGCGTCCGATCCGCGTCTGTGGTCTCTGGATCGTCTGCACGCCAACTCGGCTGGACATGCGCGGATCGCCGACGCGCTCGCGCGTCACCTTGGTCTTCCCGGCACCGACGACGCGTGGGCGAAGCCGTTGGCCGAACCGTGGCAGCCGCGGTTTGGCGGGATCATCCGCGCGGAGGTGGCGTGGCTGCAGCTCCACCTGGTGCCATGGGTTTGGCGGCATCTGCACGGACGTTCCTCGGGGGACGGGATCACGGCGAAGCGTCCGGTGCTCTCGCCGTTTTCTCGCGAAGCGTGACGCTCGTTGTCAGTTGTCGGTTGTCGGTGTGTGCCTCTTCCCGCTCCGGCCCAGGGACGCATCGACAACAAGGGCCAGGTGCCGACACCACACGGAGGCTGCTACGTTCTCAATCGCGCGGGTCTGCGCTTCTGCGCGCGACCTCCAGACAACGGACAACCGACAAGAACCGCCAACACCGGCCCGGATCGTAATCAGCCCGCCGGAGGCCGCAGCGCTGCGGCTTCCGACGCTGAGAGCTCGCGGCCGCCGTGGATCTCATCCGACGGATCCTTTGCGTGGACGCGGAGCAGGTAGTCGATCGCGAGTGCGAATCCCTGACGGTGGCGGATGGTGGCGATCATCGGGACCGTCAGTACCGTGATGAAGACTGCGCCGGTCATCCAGTTCGATGTTTTGAAGCCGAAAAAGAGCGCGACGATTCCGAAGAAGATGGGCACGCGGTCCATGACGTTCGTGAACATCCAGAGGTCGCCGAAGTTGCGTTGATAGAGAAGCCGGCACGAGGGGCAGCGCTCGTGAAACACGAAGCCGCGGGCGAAGAGAGGCCCTTCTCCGCATCGCGGACAACGCCCGCGGATTCCGCGGCCGAGGACGGTTCGAGTCGGGGGTTTGGTGATTTCCATCTACTCTGAGAACGACGAGATGGCTGGATGTCATCCCTCGCCGCGCACGCGGCGAAAAAACAATGCACAGACGCGTTTGGCTGATTGGTCTGCGTTCTCATGACCTTCGCCAGCGATGCCCAGGATCCGTTGCATGGGGGCTGTGGAAGGCTGTGGAAAACCGTCGCAAATGTAACAGCGAAATCCATTGCGTTCCGCAACTTACGAACGTACGTTGACGATCGCCCCAGCACGAACGCTCTATCGCGGATGTCAACGTGCAGAGGTGGCCGAGAATGGCGCGATAGGTCATCGAGGCAAACGGTTTCTTCACGGACGCTCTGTCGCGGATGTCAACGTGAGGAAGGCGGCTACGGTGGCGCGACGGGCCATCGCAGCAAGCGGGTTCGGCACGAACGCTCTATCGCGGATGTCAACGTGCTGAAGCCGGTCCTGGTGGCGCGATGGGCTACCGAGACACCATTGACGCGGATGCCCTCTTGTGGCTGTCAACGCGTTGAGAACGGCCTCGGGGAACAAGAGCCCCCGGGGCCATCTTTGTTTTTGCTTTAGGCAACAACCGTGTGGAGCAAGCGCAAGCGGATTCGTTGTTTGGCTTGGTTACTGGTGGGGAGGCATCGCAGTCCCGCGACCCTGTTGGGGTCTCCCTGGTCGTGACCGACCCGGTGGTCGCTCGCTGCACTCGCACCACCGGCTGCCGTACCAGCCGCCTCCTGCATCACGAGCCGCATCACGAGTTGCGCGTCGGTGAGTTCGCTTCCTTTCGATACTTTGCATGGACAACTGACAACCGACAACTGATAACCAGCAACCAGCAACCAGCAACCAGCAACCAGCAACCAGCAACCAGCAACCAGCAACCAGCAACCAGCAACCAGTAACCAGTAACCAAACGCGGCCTGCTAGACTTCCGCGCATTCATGTCGGAGCGAGAACGCCTGTCAGGTGACGTGCAGCCCTGGCGGAACTGGGGCCCCGATCTTGCGGATCGCGCGTGGGGCACCGTGCGCGAGGATTACAGCGCGAACGCCGATCCGTGGGCGTACTTTCCTCACGACCACGCCCGCTCCCGCGCCTATCGCTGGGGCGAAGACGGCATCGCCGGCTTCTGCGACCGTTACCAGATCCTGTGCTGGGGAATGGCGTTCTGGAACGAGCGCGATCCGATTCTGAAGGAGCGCTACTTCGGGCTGGTGCCGACCGAGGGGAACCACGGTGAGGACGTCAAGGAACAGTATTTCTACGTCGATGCGCTGCCCACGCATGCGTATCAGCGCATGCTCTATAAGTACCCGCAGGGCGAATTTCCCTACTCTCAGCTCCTCGAGGAGAACCGCCGCCGCTCCACGCACGACCCCGAGCTCGAGCTCATCGACACCGGCATCTTCGACGAGGGTCGCTATTTCGACATCGAGATCGAGATTGCCAAGGAGGACGCGGAATCGCTGGTCTTCCGCGTCACGGCGCACAACCGCGGACCGGAGCGCGCGCCGATCCATCTCATCCCGAACCTCTGGTACCGCAACACCTGGGCGTGGCATGGTCGCGTGGCGGAGCCGGATATCCGCGAGCTGCACGGTGTCGGCCTGCTTGCCGACGACACGTACGCGTCGCCGCTGACGGGCCTCATGCACGACACGCGACTCGGTCCGCGCCTGCTCGAAGTCCCGGGCGGCGGCGCGCACATGCTTTTCACGAACAACGACACCAACGCCGAGCGCGTCTTCGGCCCGTCGCACACTTCCCGCGGCCCGTTCGTGAAGGACGCTTTCCATCGCCACATCGTGGACGGGGTGTCCATGGCGACGAATCCTTCGCACCACGGAACGAAGGCCTGCGCATGGGTGCGGCATGAGGTGGAGCCGGGTCAGTCGGTGCAGATGCTGATGCGCCTGCGCCCTCACGATGAGCGCGAGCCTGCCAGCATCGACGCACTCTCCGCGATCGTCGATGCGCGAAGGGTGGAGGCTGACGAGTTCTACGCGACGATCCATCCACCGCAGGCTTCGGCCGAGGAAAAGAACGTTCAGCGGCAGGCCTTCGCAGGGATGTTGTGGTCACGGCAGAGCTATCTGTTCGACGTGGACGTATGGCTCGATGGTGACGATCCGACCCATCCGCCGCCGGAGAGCCGCCACCGCCACCGCAACCATCGCTGGCGTCACCTCAACTCCATGCGCATTCTCTCGATGCCGGACAAGTGGGAGTACCCATGGTTCGCGGCGTGGGATCTCGCGTTCCATTCGGTCGTGTTCGCGCTGATCGATCCGGAGTTCGCGAAGGAGCAGCTCTGGCTGATGCTCTTCGAGCAGTTCCAGCACCCGAACGGCCAGATCCCCGCATATGAGTGGGAGTTCTCGGATCTGAATCCGCCCGTGCTGGCGTGGGCGGTCTGGCGGGTTTACAACATGGACCGTATTCGCAGCGGCAAAGCCGACACGGCCTTCCTCGAGAAGTGCTTTCACAAACTGCTGCTGAACTTCACCTGGTGGGTGAACAAGGTCGACCGCGAAGGCAACAATGTCTTCGAAGGAGGCTTCCTCGGGCTGGACAACATCGCAGTCTTCGACCGGAGCAAGCCGCTCCCGGGCGGCGCGGTGCTGGAGCAGAGCGACGCGACGGGCTGGATGGGGATGTTCTCGCTGGTGATGATGCGCAGCGCGCTGGAGCTGGCAACGAAGAACCCCAGCTACGAGGGGTTGGCGACCAAGTTCTTCGAGCACTACGTCTACATCGGCGCAGCCATGAAGATGATGCATGGCAATCGAAGACTATGGGACGACGACGATGGTTTCTTCTACGATGTGCTGCGCTGGCCCGATGGATCGGTCGTGCCATTCCGGGTGCGCTCACTGGTCGGCCTGATCCCGCTATACGCGGTGGAACGGCTGGAGGGAAAGTGGTTGGAGCCGTTCCCCATGTTCCTGAAGGACCTGGACTGGTTCCTCGAGTTCCGTCGCGAGATCGTCCAGCAATGCGTCACGACGATCAAGCGCGGCGACGACTTCACGCACGTCCTGGCCGTCGTCGATCAGGATCAGCTGCAGCAGCTTCTGGCGCGGGTGGTCGATCCGGATGAGTTCCTCTCCGCATACGGCATGCGCAGCCTCAGCAAAGTCCATGAGCAGCACCCGTTCCTCTTTGACAGCGCGGCCGTCGAGTACGAGCCGGCGGAGGCGAAGGGCTTCCTGAAAGGCGGCAACAGCAACTGGCGCGGTCCGGTCTGGTTTCCCACGACCTTTCTCATGATCGAGACGCTGCGCAAGCTCGAGAAGGCGTTCGGGGACGAGATCCAGATGACGGTGCACGAGCCCTCCCCCCCCTCACCCATGGACACCCGAGACGGCTCGCGCGCCTCGGAGGGGATTGGCGGAGGCGCAGGACATCGCTCGCGCGGCATGAACATGGCCGGGGCCGCGCCGACGCCACCTGCAAAGACCGTAGGACTGACCGGCCTTGCGTCCACCCTGGCCGAGCGGCTGATCGGGATCTTCGTACCGGACGCGGATGGATACCGACCCGTCTATGGCCCACGCGGAACGCGGAAGGCGGAACTCTTCGCGCACGATCCGCACTGGAGCAATCTGGTCCTGTTTCACGAGTACTTCCACGGCGACACGGGGGAGGGTCTCGGCGCGTCGCACCAGACAGGCTGGACCGGCCTCGTCGCCAATCTCATCGACGAATGGCGGAAGTGAGTAGGAATTGAAAATTGAAAATTGAAAAAGAGGCGCAAACTCGCGCGACGACAATTGAAACGCGCGGAGCGGCGGTTTTTCAATTTTCAATTTTCAATTTTCAATTCCCACCTGCCACTCGCGCCGGGCGTTGATGCGCGACGAACGCCTCGGCCGAGTGCGTGTGGAACAGCTCCAGCTTCTCCACATCGTCGTCCATGACGGGCGTCAGCGCGGTGTCCATGTACTCCATGCGGCGTGGGTCGCGCTTGATGCGGTTGTAGATCAGGCGCAGCCCCGCGTAGGTGAAGAACCAGCGTCCCAGTTTGGCGATCGACTCGATGAAGTAGGACGGATAGAACTTCCACGCCGGCGCGATCTCGAACCCAGGCCGGCGGTCCCGGCGGAACTTGTAGCGAAACAGCCCGGCCTCGAGCGGATGCACGCCTTCGATGTGAATCGAGCCACCAAACCAGGTCATGAGCAGGATGGCGTTGCTCGCGCTGGCACGCTTCGCGACCAGGCGGCGCAGGACGGATTCCACGTGCTCTTTCGTGTAGTACGTGTCCCACGCCATGCGATACGCCGCCTCCCATTCCTGTGCTGACATCCGCGCATGGCCAGTGGTCACGTGATTGAGGTCGTACTTGTTGAGGTCGGGGTCGACGGCCACACCGTTCTTCATCAGCACCTGATGATCCTCAGAGCCCGGCAGGGGAGTGAGGAAGAAGAACTCCAACAGGTCCACGGGAAGCTCGCGCTTGATGATCTCGATGTCGCTGCGAATCGATTCGAGCGTGTCGTTGGGGAACCCGAGGATGTAGCCGGCGTAGGTGATGACGCGTGCCTCTTTCCAGGCCAGCAGCATCTTGCGGTACTCGGTGATCTTGTTCTGGCGCTTCTTCGCGCCGACCAGGCTGTCCGGGTTGATGTTCTCGAGGCCGATGAAGACGCGCCGCACGCCCGCACGCGCACACTTCTGGATGAAGTTCGGGATCTTGTGGCAGAGGGTGTCCACCTGGATGATGAAGTGGATCCTGATCCCTTCCTCCTCCTTCATCCTGATGAGGCGATCGACGATCAGCTCCCAATCCTGGTTGCGCGCGAAGTTGTCGTCCGTGATGAAGAAGCTGTGCAGCCCTTGGGCGACGTTGGCCCGCACGATCTTCTCGATGTCATCGGCCGAGCGGCGGCGGGACTTGCGCCCCTGAACGTTGATGATCGTGCAGAACGAGCACTGGAACGGACATCCTCGTCCCGCGTCGAAGCTGGTCACGCCGCCCGCTGTCCTCCATGCCCGCAGTGAGGTGATGAGCGGAATGGGCGTGCCCTCCATGTGGGGCAGGTCGCTCATGTAGTTGTAGAGCGGCCGGAGCGCGCCCACTGCCGCGTCGCGCAACACTTCATCGAGCCGCCCTTCGGCCTCGCCCGCGAAGATGGAGATGCCCATCGCGCGTGCTCTGTCGAGATCGGGATCGACGCCGCCGAGCATGCTCAGCGTGCCCGAGGGGTGGAAGCCGCCGAGAGCGACCTGGATGCCGCGATCGCGAAGCGGCTTTGCGAGATCGAGCGCCCGGGGGAACTGGTTGGACTGCACGCCGACGAGCATGACCATCCCGCTGCCGGCCATCTCGATCATCCTGGCCAGTCGCTCGGGACGGACACGCGTATTCGTCTCGTCGATCGCGTGGATGTCGAGCTCGACATCGCCCAGGACGCGGCGCTCTGCACAGTCCCTCGCCAGGCCGTAGAGCGCCGCAAGCGAATTCGACGGGATCGCCGAACGGAACCACTGGATGACGTAACCATCGTCGTCGTAGTGCGACGGTTTGACGAGGATCAGGCAGAAGCGGGTCCCAGCCATGGATGCCCGGATGATAACAGGTGAGTCTGCCTGCAGCCCTGACCCTGAAGGCGGAAGGGCGTGCCGCTTCAGCGGCACACGCCGCTTCTCTCAGGCGAACAAAGGCTTGCGCGCGTGGGGAAGAAAGGCCATTTTCAGGTTCAGCCCCAGCACCCGGAACTGATCGGCTGTCTCCGGCGGAATGGGGACGCGCGAGAACATGATCAGGGCGAAGAGATCTCCGGGGGCGAGCAAGCCACCAAATCCAAGCACGGATTCGACTGCGAACGGGAGCACGAACTCCTTCTGCGCGACGATGTGCGGACTTCCGGCGGCACGAGCCACATGGAAGACGTTGTAGTTCGCGTCGCTGTCGTCCAGCATCAGTTCCGGGTCAGGCTGCACGATGGCTGCGATATCGACGCCCATCTGTAGGATCAGCCGCGCGATCATCGGTGCCTGCTCCACGATGGCCACACTGGGGAGTGGGATCGCGCGATGTCCACGCGAGGTGTGTCGCGAGTTCCAGTCCGCCTCCTGGCCCCGGGTCGCGAGCAGCGTCAGGCATCGCAACTCGTGTGCGGGATCCGGGATGGTGTTCCGCACCAGTGCCTGAAGGTCGTCGGGCAGGTCCGCGTACGAAGTGGTCTTGAAGAAGCGGACGAGCGCGCACGCCGGCCGGCCGTCCTCGCCGAGCAGCTCGTCGTGAAAGAAACGAACGGCGCGCTCTGCGGCCTCTTCCAGCGTCTTCGGAGGGACGTGATCGTAGAGGGAACGGATTCGCGCGCGGCACTCCATCATGTCGGGGAATCCGAACCGACTCAGCACATACGGCATCTGCGCATCGTATCCGAGGCGCAAGGGGTGGGCGCAAGAAGTGAGCGCCTCGAAGCTACGCACTTTTTTTGGTTCTCGTGCTGGTGACCGTTGTCGACGTCGTGCAAGCGGATCTAGGCGTCACTCTGTGCGGACCCGAGGCTTAACTGCGACCTTGCGTTCTGAAGGGGTACCAGCCGCCAGACCTGCCTGGGCAGTCCGGATACCGCGTCGATCTATATCGATCGGGAGGTGTAAGAATCTACCTTCAGGCTCATGGCTAACTCCGAATAACCCGAGTATTTTGGACGGCAGTTCCGATTCCGGACCCCTTACGGGCTCAGAACACTGGCGGATTGGGCCCGCCAGAGAGAGAGAGAGAAACACCTATGGAATTGACACTGCGGCGTGCTGCTTGTCTGCTGATTTTCGTCTCCATTCTTGCCGCTCCGTCTCTTTTCGGCGCAAAGAAGGTCAAGGCGCCGGGCAAGAGCGTATTTGACGCGCCGACCATCAGCTGCGCAGCCACGAGCTCGGGCGCCACGATCGGTGTGATCGTCACGGCTGGCCCGAGCGGCGCACCCGCAGGGTTCTCCATTCACTGGAGCCTGCGCAGCGAGGAAACCAGCAGCGACTGCGGCGATGACGACGACAACGGCGGCGACAACGACGATGATGGCGATGACGACGACGGCGGCGCCAGCGACGATGACGGCGATGACGACGACAACGGTGGCGACAGCGACGATGACGGCGATGACGACGACAACGGCGGCGGTGGATGTGGGGCCTCGAATTGCGAGGCTTCGTTCTCGGGGAACGCGCGCGGCCACTACTACGCGCTGGACCCGGGTGAGTCCGTTACCATTCAGATCGGCGAGAGGTTCACAATCCCCGGCGCGTCCAGCAAGTGCAACGCCGCGCTGAAGTGCGGGGAGCAATACGCATTTCGCGTGTTTGCTCACGCCACGAGCGACCGGAAACGGAGTGATTGGAGCGCGACCACCTACTGTTCGACCAGAAGCTGTGCGGGCGGCGGCGGGGGTGGGTCTGGCTGCACGCAGACAAAAGGCTTCTTCGCGATTACCGGTCCGAGCTCCGGCGAGACTCTCTGGCCGGTGATGGGACTGACACTCGGAAACGTTTTCTATACGAATCTGCAGCTCGAGCTCATTCTCAACACGCCATCTACCGGCACGGGCCTCATCGAGCTCGCACAGCAGTTGATCACCGCCAAGCTCAACGTCGCAAACGGTGCGAGCGGCGGAGACATCGACGCCAAAATCACTGCTGCGGATGCGGCGATCGGCAGCCGCATCGTACCGCCGATCGGAACCGGCTCTGTCACGAGCGCCACGGCGTCTGTACACATCACCGCACTACGGGACTTCAACCAGGGAGCGGTGGGCCCGGGCTCCTGCGAGTGAGTCCGGGCAATCAGAGCAGGCCTTTCTCCTTCGCGTAGTTCGCGAGCTGGACGCGCCCTTTCATGGCGAGCTTCTCGTAGATCGCGTGCAGGTGGGTTTTGACCGTTCCCTCGGTGATGAAGAGGGCGGCGCCAACATCGCGGTTGTTGAGACCGCGTGCGACCATGCGTGCGACGTCGATCTCGCGAGGCGTGAGCGTGTCCCGTGCTTCGTCGCGCGGCCCGCGGTCCTGCAGCAGTCGCATCATGGCGCGGCCGACGGCTTCCTTCTCCAGCCAGGTACCGCCCGCGGCGACCTTGCGAACACACTGCCGGAGCAGTGACGGCGACATTGCCTTCAGCAGGACACCGCGAACGCCCAGGCGCATCGCTTCGAGCACGTCGCCGTCGCTGATGGCGCCCGCGAAGAGCACTGCGGGGGTGGCGTTCTCCGCCAGTTGCAGCCGGCGCAAGACGTCGATCCCGCCGAGTTGCGGCATGTCCAGATCGACGATCAGCACGTCGGGCGCGTGCTGCTCGACCGCGGCCAGAGCACTCAGGCCGTCGCTGCACTCTGTGACGACCTTCATGTCCCGATCCTCTGTCAGAAACTGCGAAAGGCCGCGGAGCACGACCGGATGATCATCGGCGATGACGATGCGGATCGGCACGTGGGCAGGATAGCGTGAGTGGTGCGCATCGGCAGAATTCGTCTCACGCCTCAGGGCCTCACGCGGTGAGCACCAGCGGAACGGCAGAGACGAAGGGAAGGAGTGAGAGCGCTTTGCGGATGGCGCGATGCTACCATCCGGCTCATGCGATTCACGCGGACGTCGGTGCTCATCGGCATCGCTCTTCTGGCCTCTTGCGCGACGGTGCCGCAGGCGGCGCGTTTCAAGATCCTGCAGATCAACGATGTCTATAAGATCGAGGGGCTCGAAGGCGGACAGTCAGGCGGGCTCGCTCGGGTTCGTACCCTGCGGCGGCAACTGGAGTCTGACGGTACGCCGGTGCTGGTCCTGCACGCCGGCGATGCTCTCTATCCCTCGGTAATGAGCAAGTATCTCGACGCCAAGCCGATGATCGAGGTGCTGAATCTGCTCGACGGCGATCCGGTCAAACACGACCCCAATCTGTTCATCACCCTGGGCAACCACGAGTTCGACAAGAGCGACGCGCGCGTGCTGGTGGAGCGGCTTCACGAATCGCGATTCCAGTGGGTGGCGACGAACTCCCTGTGGTGCAATCCAGCCTGCGACCAGCGATTCCCGAACACAATCGACGTCGCCGTCGTCGAAGTGGGTGGCGTCAAGGTGGGCATTCTCGGTCTGATCTATCCGCTGAAGAAGCCGTGGATGCTGTCCACGAACGTCATCGCCGAGGCGCGGAAAGCAGTGAGCGTTCTGACCGGTCGAGGCGCTGAGGTGATCATCGCCATCACCCATCAGGACATGGCCGATGACGTGAAACTGGTGCAGGAGATCGGCGGCATCGACCTCGTCATCGGCGGCCACGATCATCTGTTTGCGCAGCAACAGGTGAACGGCACCTGGATCACCAAAGCCGACGCGGACGCGAAGAGTGCGATCGTGTACGACGTCACGGTCCCGCGCGACGGGCGGGTTCGTACGACCCCGTTGCGCATCGCGCTCGATGCGACCACGCCGAGGGATCCGGCGATCGACGAGGTGGTGCAGCGATGGTTGGGGGCGCTTGGAGAGAGGCTCGGCGGCAATGAGACCATCGGCCAGACCAGAAACCTGCTCGAAGGCGTGGAGCCAGCAGTGCGCGGGCGCGAGACTGCGCTTGGCAATCTGCTCACGGACGCTGCCCGCGAGCGGATGCGCACGGATGTGGCTGTACTCAACGGCGGCAGCATCCGCATCAACGACAACATTCCGCCCGGACCGATCACCAGCTACGACATGGAAGGCGTTTTTTACTACACGAACACGCTGGTGGCATTTCGAGTCACGGGGCAGCAGCTTCTGAGCATGCTGGAAACATCCGTTTCGCGCGTCACCGCCGGTGACGGACGGTTTCTGCAGGTGTCCGGACTCTCGTTCTCGTACGGTGAGGGGGGCACGGTGAAGGCGGCAGATGTGAAGGTCGGCGGAAAGCCGCTGGACGTCGAATCCACCTATAGCGTTGCCACGATTGACTACGTATACCTCCATGGCGCCGACGACGGCTACGAGCTCTTTGCCGGCGCGACGCGGCCGCCGAAGGTGAATGCGGAGCTCGAAGCCGATTTTCGGAAGACCGTCGAGGCGTACATCAGAGCCCGCGGGACGGTGGATACGGGGATCGAAGGCCGGATCATCCGGCGTTGAGACGGCAACGGGCGGAACCCGCGACTGTTGCGTGGAGTGGGAACGCCGGCGGCCACCGCATGTCACGCGAACGTGAGCTGTGCGGTCGCACTCCCAACTACAATGCGCGCGGATGAATCTCGCTCGCCACATCGCGTGGCGGTATCTTCGGCGTCCCACGGACCGGCTCATCTCCGCGGTCGGCATCGTCTCCATTCTCGGCCTGGTGATCGGCGTGATGGCGCTGGTGATCTCGATGGCTCTGATGACCGGGTACCGCCGGGATCTTCGCTCGAAGCTGCTGGGCGGGAACGCGGAGGTCTTCGTCTACTCCATCAGCACGCCCATCGCGCAGCCCGGCGAACTGGTGGCGCTGCTGCGGAGCACAGAGGGGGTCGCGGATGCTTCCCCGGTCGTGTTTCACCACGCGGTGGTCACGACGGAGAGCAACACCACCGGCTCGGAAGTCATGCTCAAAGGGATCGAGCCGTCGCGCGGACGCACGTCGCAGATGTTGGCGAAGGTCATCGGCGCGCGGCAGCAGTTCCTGACCGCTGACGGGGATCGAGGAGTGGCCGTGGGAAAGTATCTCGCGACGAAGCTCGGTCTCCGAGAAGGCGATGCGATCAGCATCACCGTCGCTGCCGGGGGAGCGGAGGGGTTCATGCCCCGTTCCGCGACCTTCATCGTGACCAGCGTTTTCGGCACGGGGTTTTACGAGTTCGATGCGCGATGGCTTTTCATCGACCTTGGAGACGCGCGTGAGCTCTTCGGGATGGGCCTCTCGGCCAACCTGATCGAGGTGAAGCTCGCTCCCGAGGCCGATATCGACGAGGTGACGAAGGCGATCGAGACGCGGACGGAGAACCGCTATACGGTGAGCGACTGGCGTGAAATGAACCGTCAGCTTTTCTCGCTGCTGCGGCTCCAGCAGATCGTGCTCTTCATCGTCATTGGCCTGATCGTGTTCGTTTCGACGTTCAATATCGTCTCGACGCTGATCATGACGGTGCACGAGAAGCGGCGGGAGATCGGCATCCTCACGTCGATGGGAGCGGAGTCCGGCATGGTGCGCCGGGTCTTCATCTGGTACGGCACCATCGTCGGGCTGGCCGGCACTGCCTCCGGAGTTTTTCTGGGCACGCTGGTGTGCTGGCTGATCACGCGCTACGAGCTGATCTCCTTTCCGCCGGAGATTGCCGAGGTGTATTTCGTGTCATCGATTCCGTTCGTCACTCGGCCGGTGGATCTGCTGGTGATTGCTGTGTTCTCGATGGTCGTATCGTTCGTGGCCACGATCCTTCCGAGCATGCGCGCGGCGCGGCTGAATCCGGTCGAGGCTCTGCGCTACGAGTGAGGTGCGATGCGCTTCCGTCTGATAGGATCCGGCCCGTTTTGATGACGCAGGCGCGGCTGGTTCTGGAAGACGGAACCGTGTACGAGGGAGAATCGTTCGGCGCGACCGCCGACACGATCGGAGAGGTCGTTTTCAACACCTCCCTGACCGGTTACCAGGAGATCGCCACCGACCCCTCCTACCGTTTCCAGATCGTCGTCATGACGTATCCCCACATCGGCAACTACGGCGTCGAGCACGCCGTGCGGCAGAGCGAAACGGTTCAGGTAGCGGGGTTCGTCGTCCGTGACGCGGTGGCGGAACCCTCCAACGCTCACGCGGAGATGTCGCTCGGAGACTACTTCCGAGGGGCAAACGTCACGGCGATCTCCGGCGTCGACACGCGCGCGCTGACGCGGCGCATCCGCAGCCAGGGAGCGATGCGCGGCATGATCACCACGAACGCATCCCGAACCGTGGAAGACATCGTCGCGGATTTGCATCGCTCGCCATCGATGGCCGGTCTGGACCTGGTGCAGCGTGTCACTGCTCTTCATCCTTACGAGTTCGACGAGCATGCCGAAGATCCTCGACTGCGCGTTGCCGTGTACGACTTCGGCGTGAAGCGCGACATTCTGCGGCACCTCGTGAGCCAGCGGTGCGACGTCACGGTCTTCCCGGCGACCACTCCGGCTGACGAGATCCTCGCGCAGCGATTCGACGGCGTGTTGCTCTCCAACGGTCCCGGCGATCCGGAGCCGGTCACGTACGCGCAGGACAACATCCGCCGGCTGGTCGGCAGAATCCCCATTTTCGGGATCTGCCTGGGCCATCAGCTGCTTGGCCTGGCGCTGGGCGGCCGCACGTACAAGCTGAAATTCGGCCACCGCGGGGGAAATCATCCAGTGAAAGATCTCCGCAACGGACGCGTGGAGATCACCGCGCAGAACCACGGCTTCTCCGTCGATCCGGATTCGCTGAGCGAAAACGACGTCGAGTACACCCACCTCAATCTCAACGACCAGACCCTGGAGGGCTTTCGCCACCGCCGCGAGCCCGCCATGGCTGTGCAGTATCACCCCGAGTCCGCGCCCGGGCCGCACGACTCGTTCCATCTGTTCAACGAGTTCGCGGCGATGATGGACGAGCGGAAGCGGTAGCGCCTTCGTGAGCACGGCTCGAGGGCGACGAGCCCTTCAGTCTTGGATGCTCCCCTCGACTCACGCTCTAATGACGCGACCGTCGTTGCACGAGGGCTCCCCCTCATCCGCCTTCGGCACCTTCTCCCCCGTGCGCGGGGGAGAAGGCTCTCGAGAGGAAGAGCGGCGCGACTCGGACGTTTTTCGCTCTCGGGGAAACAACGATCGAGAGCCTTCTCCCCTCCGCAGAGGGGAGGTGCCCGAAGGGCGGATGAGGGGTCCTCTCGTGGCCATCACGAGGCTCGTGCAGGGTGGGGACCGGGTACTCACGCCCGGGATGACAGCCATCACGGCCCCTCGCCCCAGGCATCCGTCACCGCCCGGCGACTTGCCCGAGCTGCTCCACGCCGACGAGCATGATCGACAGGTGGCGCTTGTCGCGGCTCCTGCGTCCCGGAAGCTCCGCCGGCACGAACCACCGCTCCGGCGTCAGCTCGATCCTGGCGCGTGCATTCTTCGGCACCGCCAGTTCGATCGGCACTGTTGCACCTCGGCCGACCTTCACTCGGACTGGCGGCTGACCGTCGATGGACACCAGCAGCGAGTTCGCGTCGAACGCGTAGTCTTCAGGAGTCGCGAACGTCAGTCGAACGCGCGACGCGCCGATGTCCGGTAGCTCGATGACCCCTCGCTCCCCGATCCAGCGCCAGGAGCCGCTCTTCGCGCGCTCCGGAGCCGAGAGGCCCGCGACCGCAAGAAATCTCTGCGACGGCGCTAGCGGCACGACCGACGTCGCACCGTAATGTCCACGGGTGAGCTTTGTATACGCATCGCCCGTCTCCCACCTGAACACCTTCGCTCCGGGTGTCTCGACTGCTCCATCGGTGAGCTCGAAGAGCGGGACATCGGTGCGGTGACCGAACCGCACCAGCCCCTCGTCGACACGCATGAGAGCGAAGCCGCGAAGCAGGTGAATCGCATGCGGCTTGAGCGCGAGGTCGTGGAGGATCACGGCGTTCCGCGGCGCTACAGAACGGATGTAGAGGACCGCGGACATCGGCGGCGACGCTGTTTCCGCGCGCTGGCGGAGGAGCGGAGCGCAGTAAAAGTAGGCTCCGCACGCGTAGAGCAGAACGACCGCCCAATCCGCGAGAACGCCGCGCGTCACTGTGCGCAGCCATTCCAGCCCGAGGATCGCCAGCAGGGCCACGCCGGCGACCGAGGGGAGCGCGTAACGCACGCCATCCGCCGGATCCATCATCAGCAGAGCGAAGACCAGGTAGACGATGACCATCGTCGCCACGGGAAGCACCAGTCGCCGTCGACGGCGAACGCCATCGATGATGCCGAGCAGCGCGAGCAGCAGCACCGGCGCAGCAAGCCACTTCGGGCCCCATGGATGCGCGATGAAGTGCAAGGCGATTCCGCTCGCCGATTGCCCGCTGCGGGAAAGATCGGCATCGTGCTGCGCGAAATAGGCCGCCTGACCGGAGAGCCATCTCCAGAAAGATTCCGGACCGCCGGTCAGGATGATGAGGGGCACGAGCCAGGCGGCGCACCCGATCGCGAACCACTGCACAGCCATCGCCCGCGCGCGCCAGGTGCGGAGCATGAGCACGGCCACACCGAACATGGGCACGATCGCAATGGAGAACTGCAGCCGCCAGCCGATGGTGAACGCGCATGCGACGGCAGCCAGAGCGGCGGCGCTGGGAGACGGATCGTCGATCGCGCGCCCGGTCAGCCACAGCGCGAGACCCAGCAGCGCGAGCGCGCCGGAATCGGATTGGGGCAGAGTGGCGTGAATCAGCATCGCCGGCGAGACGTAGAAGAGGAACGCACCCATGGTGCCTGAACGCCCGGAGCCGGAGAGCACGCGGAATGCCGCTGCGAATGCGAAGAAGCCGCCCAGCACACCCAGGGCACTCACCGCGATCAACGCCTGGAAGGGAGCGAACAGAGGCAGGAGGAGCTTCGCAAATCCAATGTACAGCGGATATCCAGGCGGCGGCGGCTGATGGAGCAGCGGCTGGTAATCCTCGACTGCCATCGCGAAGAGGCTCTCGTCGTACTCCCAGATCGTGAGCGGGATCGAGGTGAAATGCACGGCGCAGACGAACGCCGCCGCGATGAGGAGGGAGACGAGCTCTACGCGGCGCGATGGGGTGGCCGGGACGACGGTACTCACCTAGTGGAGTGTATTCGATGAATTGGGACCACCTGGCTTGGTCTCAACGCCGGGAGCTTCGTTGCGCCTCCTCGACATAGTCACCGCTATGCCTGCGTCGGCGCGCCTCGCTCGCGACGCCGATCCCGGCGCCATCTGGTCCCAATTCATCAAATACGCTCCACCACTCATCGTACCGCGTACGCCGCGTTCGCAGGGGCGCGCACGAGCAGCGACGACGGCACTGCTGCGATCTTCAGCGGAGTCTTCATTTCGATGAGCTCCCCATCGAGCGAGACCTTCAGCTTGCGCTGTCCCGTATCGACGCTGAGTTGCCGGGTGCGAATGCTGCGGAAGCCCGGCACCTCCCCCATCTTTCCACGCAGATACTTCGCGGCGGCGCGGATGAACTGCCAGCGGTTCATGAAGGAGAGCGAATAGATCGAAAGACGGCCGTCGTGAAGCGTCGTCTTCAGCGACACCAGTCCGCTCTGCGAAAGATCGTACGCATTCACGGCGACGACGAAGAGCTGTGTGCGAAACGTTTCGACGCGGCTGTCGAGCTCCACCACCAGGTTGACGTGCGGGAAGTGCCGAAACGCCATGCGCGTGGCTTTGAAGTAGGCGGACCAGCGGTTGTTCATGGAGCGGAAACGCTCGCGGTAGTGGCTGATGGTCGTGTACATCCCGAGGATGATGCTGTTGATGAAGAAGATGCCGTTGATCTGGCCGACGTCGATCTGGCGCACCTCTCCCCGAATTGCGATCTCGAACGCGGCGCGCCAGTCACCGACCACGATTCCCAGGTCGCGCGCCAGATGATTGACACTCCCGACAGGCACGACGCCGAGGATGCCCTCGGTGTGCACCAGAGCCTGCGCAACGTGATGGACGCTTCCGTCCCCGCCCGCGACGATGAACGAGCGCAGGCCAGCAGCAAGCGCCTCGCGAATGACCGTCCGGACATCGAGATCCGGTTTCACCTCGACGACGCGCAGCCCGTTTTCCTCGGCGAGCGCGCGCAGGCTGGACTCATCTCCTGAGGCGAAGGTCCCGGCGCGCGGGTTCAGAAACAGGAGGCCTCGGCGCATCACTCGGTCGCTTCGAACATCCGGATCAGTGCGCGCTCGGCAGGTACGCGGATCTCTTCCGGTACTTCAATCTCGAAACGGAGGTGCAGCAGGGAGTCGCGCACGTCCTCGAGTGTAGTCACCTTCATGAATGCGCAGAGCTTGCAGCCTTTGAGGAACTGCTTCTCGGGGACTTCCATGGCCAGGCGATCCGAGAGCCCGCACTCCGTCACGATCAGAAAGCGATTCGCAGAACGCTCTTTCGCATAACGGACCATTCCCGAGGTCGAGAGCACGGCGTCAGCGAGCTTCGCGACGTCGGGCCGGCACTCAGGGTGGACGAGGATTTCCAGCTCGGGGTCCGCGTCGCGAATGCGCTGGATCTCCTCAGGAGTGATCTGCTCGTGAACGTAACAGTACCCGTCCCACGGGATGATGTGCTTGTCGGGTATTTGCTCCGCTACATGGTTCGCGAGATTCCGATCCGGCACGAAGAGGATATTTTTGTTCGGAAGGGTGCGCACGACCTTCGCGGCATTGGCAGACGTGACGATGATGTCGGACAACGCCTTCACCGCCGCGGTCGTGTTGACGTAGCTGACGACCGCGAGGTCTGGAAACTCCCCCTTCAGTTCGTCGATGCGAGCGGCCAGGTCTTCGGCTGGCGCCGAGTCCGCGAGCTGGCATCCGGCCATCATGTTCGGCAGCAGCACCGTGCGCGTCGGATTGACGATCTTTGCGGTCTCGGCCATGAAGTGAACGCCACAGAACTCGATCACGTCCGCGTCCTTGACCTTGGTGGCCATCAGCGCGAGCTCGAGAGAGTCGCCGACAAAGTCCGCAACCTTGAGGATCTCGGGCCGGTAGTAGTTGTGAGCGACGATCACCGCGTTCCGCTCCTTCTTCAGTGCGCGGATCTCTTCGTGCAGATCCTCGAACTCACGCACTTCCTCGGCGGTGTACTCGTAGGTCGTGACCCGGCTGAGCTCTTAGTA
>JANMSA010000708.1:0-1672 GCA_031388865.1 Acidobacteriota bacterium
GAGCGATGACACCGTCGTGATCCTGGCGTGTCCACGATCCGAGCACGACCGAGATCCTGCGGCCGCTCCGATAGCGGCCAGGACCACGGAAGCGCGAGCACTTCCGCATGCTGTGGCATCGGAGCGGGCGGCGGTCCGGTCTCGAGCCCAGTGCCCATCAAAGAACGGACCTGCCGCAGTTCAGTGTCGAGCGCATCGCTGGATTCCGCAAACCCACGAACGGTTCGAGAAGGAAGAAGAGGACGCCGCCATCGAGTGAAATCCGGTCGCCGTTCCGGCGCAGTCGGGACGCTGCGCGACTCCTGGGTCGCGCAGCGGCAAGCCTTCTGGGGAGGGCACCATCCGTTCCCGTGGTTCTGGCGGCAGATGCCGCCCTCAAGATGTGGCAGCCGCCGACACGAGGCGATAAGGAATCTACGCGCTCTGTTCCGGAAACAGACCGGGCATCCATCGCGAGGCGAGCGCGGCGGGGAACGTCAGCAGCAGCGGTGCGCGCGCGCTTTCGGAGACGAGCACACCGCGCTCGAGCAGCGTGGCCACGATACGGCGTCCCTGGCGGTCGCCGGTGCCGAGCAATCCGGACACGTCCCCGCGCGGCAATTCTCCGCGGAACAAGACAGCTTCGAGGATCTGTCCTGCGTTTGGCGGCAGCCGATCGCCGCGCGCTTCTTCCTCCGCCCACAGGAGGATGCGGTCGCGTAAGCGGCTTGGCTGCACTAGTTCCTCCATGAACCGCACCTGGTCGAGGCAGGTCTTGAGAAAGAATTCCGTGAAGGCCACGAGCGCCTCCTCGCTCAAAGCGCCGCGCCCGTCGAGATCGTTGCGACGCGGCGAGTCGCAGTCGGCAAGGTGGCTCTTGTAGCTGCGCTCGCTTCGGGCTAGGCCGCGCGCAACCGACCAGACGCCTCCGGTATCGAGCGTGTCCAGCAAGACAGCGTGCGACATCAGCCGGGCGACACGGCCGTTGCCATCGAGGAACGGGTGAATCCACAGGAAGCGGTGATGCGCCGCCGCTGCAGCCAGGATCGTTTCCGATTTTCCGAGGCGGCTGTGGACCTCCTCAAAGCGTGTGAGGAACCGTGGCAGCGCTCCGGGACTGACGGGAATGTGACGGCCCACGCGGACATCGCGATGGCGGAGTTCGCCGGGAGTCATCACCACTTCCTCGCCCGTATCGGGATCGCTCACCTTCAGCAGTTCCGCCGGAAGCAATTCTCCGAAGCGGCGATGCACTTCACGAAGGCCGTCAACGGTCATCGCGCGGCCCGTCAGGCCGCCGCCGTCAATCCAGCCCTGAACCGCAACATGCGCCTTGGCTTCAAGCTGAAGGTTCCGCTTGCGCGGGTCCGCGCTGTAGTCGTTTTTCATGGCCCGTTCGATGTCTACCGGATGTGTGTTGTGGCCCTCCATGAGGTTGGAGTAGTAGCAGTTCATCGCGCGGACGAGGTCGGCCAGCGCGTTGAGCACGCCCGCCGGCAGGCTGCGCCGCAACCCTGCCGAGGCGGCCGCAAGCTCAAGCGCGAGGTCGTTCAGCGCCGGACGATGGCGTGAGCCGTCCGAGAGCATCAACTCCATCGCAGACGGTGCCTCGCCCCGGTCTGACGCCACCTTAATGTCCGCTTTGATGTCCACTACGTTATAGTGCTTAAATGCATATTTAGCATATGTTTAA
>JANMSA010000726.1:0-1506 GCA_031388865.1 Acidobacteriota bacterium
CGTCGCTCTACACCATGGACGAGCCGCGCATCGCGTTGCTGCGGCCCGACGTCATCATCACGCAAGCGCTGTGCGACGTGTGCGCCGTCACCGAGGCCGACGTGCGAGCACTCGCCGCGCGGCTCGCGCCGTCGCCAGCGATCATCACTGTGTCCGGCGGCACGCTCGACGGTGTCTTCGACGACATCGCGCGCGTCGCCACCGCGCTCCACATGGTGGACGAGGGCGAGGAGCTGCTCGCGGGCCTGCGCGCTCGGAAGCGCGCGGTGCACGACCGGCTCGCGCAGCACAGCGCACCGCGGCCGCGCGTGGCCGTGATCGAGTGGACCGACCCGATCTACGCCGCGGGCCACTGGGCGCCGGAGATGGTGCGGCGAGCAGGCGGCACGGACGTGCGGGCCCGGGCGGGCGAGCGGTCGGTGGTGGTGAGCGCCAGCCAGGTGCGGGATGCGGACCCCGAGGTGATCCTCGTCGCGCCCTGCGGCTATTCCGCTCGCCGTGCCCATGACTCGGCGCGGGTGATGCTGGCGCGCGAGGAGTGGTCGTGGGCGCGCAGCCGCCGTGTGTGGGCGGTGGACGCGAACGGCCTCGTGAGCCGGCCTGGTCCGCGGCTGGTGGACGGGATCGAGCTGTTCGCGCGCATCTTCAACCCGTCACTCTTTTCGCCGATCGACGACTCGCACGCGCTCGAGGTCGGCGAGCTCATCGGTTAGCCAGGATACTGCTTTTTACCGCAAAGGGCGCAGAGGGCCGCAGAGGACTGCAACGACAGGCACAGGAAACAGAGATAGGAACAAACAACTTTGAGGGTCTTCTCCCGATCGAGTGGGTGAATTGGCATGGAATCAGGGCCGCGCGGTACGAAGGCGTCGTGCCGTCCTTTCTGGGGCACACGGTCGGCCGGGAGGGCGCGCCTGGGTAGCACTGCGTCGGGAGCGAGGCTCGGCACGGTTAACAGATCGGGAAAAACGATTTGGCGGATGTGACGGATTCTGCGGATAAGACAAAAGACAACTGAATGGACGATTGGTCCGGTGGGGTCCTTATCCGCTGAATCCGCTAAATCCGCCTGATCGTTTCACCACATCTGTTGATTTTGGTTTTTTGGGTCTTCTCCCGATCGAGCGCATCGCGAGCATCTCACGCTGGAGGGCCGACAGGCGTTGAAGCTGCTCCTCGCCGCGAACAAGCGGCTCGACACCGCCTACTATATGCTGAAGGAGTCGTTCGGCCAGCTCTGGGAACTATCAGCGCGAGGGCTGGGCCCGGCGCTTCTTTGATCTCTGGCGGGCCTCGTGGTCTCCGTGATCCCGAATATCTCCGCCTGAACATCCTGACCTGCATGCTGCCGGAACTCTGAAATCACGCCAGATTCACCCACTCAGTTGGGAGAAGACCCCAAAAGCTTTTTACCGCAGAGGACGCAGAGGGTCGCGGAGGAAAAGCAAAGACAGAAATGAGTTGAACAAAACGCTTCCCTCGGCTTTGCTCTTGCCAGGTTGTTGC
>JANMSA010000745.1:0-3407 GCA_031388865.1 Acidobacteriota bacterium
ATCGCCTTCGACGACGCGCCGTTGGCATTGGCGGTCTGTGACTCGGCGGGCACCGTGCTCGACGTCAACAGAGCGTTTCCGAGTGTCGGCAGTCATCGATGTGTGGGGTCCATTGTCGCATTTCAAGACTCGACGATTCCGTTTCTCGAAATCGAGACGCAAAAGTGGGACATGAGCTTCGAAGGACCGGGCGCTACGGTCTTACTTTCAGCGCGTTACGGACTTTCGGGCGAGGCACTCCTCGTCCGCCCTTCCGTTTCCAGAGCGATGAAACCGGAGAATCGCGCGTGTCTGTTGGCGTGGGTGTACACCTGGGATTCGGTTTCTAAGGCTTACCCGGCAATGGCACAACGAAGTCTCTATCCACAGGCAACGTGCTTCCGGCGTGGGTCAGCCGCCGCCGCTGCATGTGAATCTCATCTGCACGGGCACGGGAAACGGCGGGCTGAGAGCGCACCGCTCCACAAACGCATCTAGACTTCACCCAATGTCCACCTCGACCGATCAGGCATTGCGCGACGATGTTCATCTGCTCGGCGATCTGCTCGGCGATACGCTCCGTGCGCAGGAAGGGGGTGCGTTGTTCGAGATGGTGGAGCGGGTGCGTGCGCTCGCGAAGAGTGGGCGCGCCGGAAACGATGCGGACTTTGATGCGCTCGCGGAGTTGCTCGCTTCTCTGCCGACATCGGACGCACTGCCGGTCGCGCGGGCGTTTTCGCACTTTCTGACGCTTGCCAACGTCGCCGAGCAACATCATCGCGTGCGACGCCGCCGAGATTCCCTCCGCGATCCCGAAGCGTCGCCGCAGCAGGGTTCATTTGAAGAGGTCTTTGCACGTCTGAAGGATGGGGGCGTGGATCCTCAGACCCTGTTCGAGAGCGTCCTTGCTCTGCGGATCGAGCTAGTGCTGACCGCTCATCCCACCGAAGTGGTGCGGCGGACGCTGCTGCAGAAGTACAGCCGCATCGGCGAGCTGCTGGCGCGTCGCGACCGCGAGGACCTGACACTACCGGAACAGCGGGAGATCGCACGCGAGCTGCGGCAGGAGATCACCTCCGCCTGGGAGACGGACGAGGTGCGCCATGAGCGTCCGACACCGCTCGACGAAGTGAAAGGCGGCCTGTTCATCTTCGAGCAGACGCTCTGGGATGCGCTGCCGCGTTATCTGCGCACGCTCGATGACGCGCTCCGCGTGAGCACCGGTCGGGCGCTTCCGATCGACGCAGTGCCGATTCGCTTCGGCTCCTGGATCGGCGGCGACCGCGATGGCAACCCCAACGTGACCTCCGCGGTCACCGGCGATGCCTGCCTGCTGGCGCGGTGGGTCGCAGCGGATCTGTATCTGCGCGAGATCGACACCCTTCGCTCCGAGCTGTCGATGCAGTCAGGATCAGACGAGCTGCCGCCCGTGCGCGAGCCGTACCGCGCGGTCCTGAAAGAGGTGCGCGATCAACTGCTCCTCACCCGCACCTCCCTGGCGACAGCCCTCGGGCAACCGGCCGCCGGCTGGCAGCTGTCGCGAACCCCGGGCGTGCTGATCGAGCGCGACGATCTGCTCGATCCGCTTCTCCGCTGCTATCGGTCCCTGCACGACACCGGTAACGGAATCATCGCCGACGGCCACCTTCTCGATGTCATTCGCCGCATTTACGCCTTCGGTCTCACGCTCGTGCGCCTCGATGTGCGTCAGGACTCCGCGCGCCATACGGCGTTGCTCGACGTCATCACTCGCGCGTTGCATCTGGGAAGTTACGCGGGTTGGGATGAGCAGCAGCGGCAACAGTTTCTTCTCCGCGAGCTCAGTTCGGCTCGCCCGCTCATCCCCTACGATCTCGAGCTCGATGCCGAGGCTCGTGAGGATCTCGATACCTTCCGTGCGTTGTCCATGATCCCTCGCGATTCGCTCGGCGCGTACGTCATCACGATGGCTCACAGCGCGTCGGATGTGCTGGCGGTCGCATTGCTCCAGCGGGAAAGCCGGGTGCTCGAGCCGCTGCGTGTCGTGCCGCTCTTCGAGACCCTCGCCGATCTGCGCGGCGCTGGCAACGCGATGGCGGAGTTGCTGTCTCTCGAGGCGTACCGTGCGGCGATCGACGGACGGCAGGAAGTGATGATCGGATACTCCGATTCGTCGAAGGATGCCGGCCGTTTCGCTGCGGCGTGGGAGCTGTTTCAGGCGCAGGAGCAGATCGTGGCCGCGTGCGCCGGAGTGGAGCTCACTCTCTTTCACGGTCGCGGTGGAAGCGTCGGGAGGGGAGGCGGGCCGACCTATCTCGCCATCCGCTCGCAGCCGCCCGGCTCGGTAGAGGGACGGCTGCGCGTCACGGTGCAGGGGGAGATGATCCAGGCGGAGTTCGGGCAGGTTGGAATCGCCCTGCGCACCCTCGAGGTCTACACGACGGCCACGCTCGACGCGACACTCGCGCCGTCACCGGCACCACGCGACGAGTGGCGTAGCGCCATGCAGCAGATGGCGGAGGCTTCGGTTCGAGGATATCGGAGCGTGGTCTACGAGACGCCGCAATTCGTGGACTACTTTCGTGCCGCTACGCCCGAGGTGGAGCTGGGAGAGATCAACATCGGCAGCCGGCCACCGAGGCGGAGAGGCGCGAAGAAGGGCGTTGAGTCGCTGCGTGCGATCCCGTGGCAGTTCGCGTGGACGCAGAACCGCCTGCTCTTGCCCTCGTGGCTGGGAGTTGACGATGCGCTTGCAGCAGGTGACGAAGCGATGCTTCAGGTGATGATCGAGCAGTGGCCTTTTTTCCGCTCGACCGTCGAGCTGATCGAGATGGTGGTGGCGAAAGCGGAAGCGAAGATCGCCGCTTATTACGATCGGCTCCTCGTTCCCGACGACCTCCGCGCACTCGGCGATGCGTTGCGCGCCCGGCTGGCCACGACCGTCGAGCTCGTCAAACGTGTGACAGGTCACGAGCGGTTACTGGAGACGAATCCCGTTCTGCGCCGCTCGATCGCCGTCCGCAATCCGTACGTCGATCCGATCAACGTCGTTCAGGCCGAGATCCTCCGCCGCCTCCGGCAATCGGCGGACGCGGGGCTGCGCGAGGCGTTCGTCGTGACGGTCAACGGGATCGCGGCAGGAATGCGCAACACCGGCTGACGCCCGTGGGGTGTGCGCGCATCACCGGGACGTGTGCCGGTGGGACCTGCGCTGGTGAGCTCACGAGGGATTGAGGATTGAGGATTGTGGCGCGCATACGCGCGCCTACCGTCCGGGGATCTCGTACTCCCTGAGCGGAACCTTCGACCCCGCAGGGGTCGCTCAATACTCAATCCTCAATCCTCAATCCTCAATCCTCAATCCTCAATCCTCAATCCTCAATCCTCAATCCACAATCCTCAATCCTCAATCCTCAATCCTCAATCCTATTTAAAAGAGAACGACCCCG
>JANMSA010000773.1:0-7297 GCA_031388865.1 Acidobacteriota bacterium
TGGCAGAAATCTTCGCGCCCTGATCAGAAACTCGACATGACCAGTACAGGTCTCTAGCTGCCTGAACCGTCACTCCTTCCTGCTATCGCCGCGCGTCCCGAGCAGCTTCGTCACTGTCAGCGACGGGATCAGCAGTGGAAAGGCGACCAGCGCGCGGCTCCAGGCCAGCGCCTTCCGCACAGGCGGCTCGATCCCGACATCACCGTTCCGCAGTCCCTCGGGCGCGGTGATGGGGAGCGCAGGAGTGCCCGGCTGAGCGATCGCTTCAGGCTTGGAAGCTTGCGCTTCGCGAATCATTCGCCGGCGGATGGTGAGGTACTTTGCGATCGCTTCATCCGAAGGGAGCAGCTTGTTCACCCCCACGTCTGTATACGCCGGCCGCTGCTCGTGAAAGACCGGAAAGTCCTGGCGGTACAGCGGAACGGAGAACAGGAACTGGATGCAGTAGAAGTCGATCATCTGCCGAATGGGCGGGATGCGGCTGTACGTCTGGTAGGAACGGATGGCCACCCAGCAGGTGGTTTCATCGATCGGTGTCGAGATGATCAGGCTCTTGAATCTGGGCGTGACCTGAATGACGCTGAGATTCGGGAAGCGCAGCCCTACGCGGAAGTCCCATCCCTTCTTCTTGCTCCGCTTGTTGCCTCGCTTGAGCGTCCCCCACGACTCGATGTAATCGCCTTCGACTTTGCAGTGATATTCGTCGAGGTACTCGCCGACATTGAGCATGATGGAGCCGTGCAGAAATGCCCAGTGCTGAATGTCGAAGTTGTTCTCGATCATCCGCGCATAGTTGAACGGCCAGACCGAGGAGCGGTTCGCCGCTTCCTTCGGATCTCTGGGGAATTCATCGACCCACGGGATGGGCGGATACTCGTTGCGCTCCTCGCCCCACCAGAGCCAGATCAATCCGTTCTCGTCCCGCACCTTGTGCGTCTTGACCTTCAGCGAGGCAGGGATGCGGTAGTTCTCGCCATGACACGGCACGCGGACACACTTCCCTTCAGTGTCGTACCGCAGTCCGTGGTAGCGGCAGGCGATGGTGCCGTTGGTCACCTTGCCGATGCTGAGAGCGACTCCGCGGTGCGCGCAACGGTCATCCATGCAGACCGGTTGCCCCTGGGCGTCGCGCCAGAGCACGAGTCGCTCACCCATCCGGATCAGTCCGAGCGGGCGGTCGCTCTTCAGAGTCGCAGACTCGGTGATCGCGTACCACTGGTTGGGAATCATGGACTGCCTCCGTGACGCGCTGCCCGTTCGCGCAGACCCACAGCCACCGCGCGACGATCTGAAAATGTGCCGCGTATGATACCAAAGCGCACCGGCGGTGAAGAGCGGTCACCTCCTGCGCCGTTCATGATCGACAGCACAGCGAGCAAGTGGGTCCGCGTTCCGCGGCCCGATCCTCAGGCCACAATCAGACTGTTCTGCCTGCCATGGGCGGGCGGAGGCAGCTCTGCGTTCAACTCCTGGGGTCGCGAGCTGTCGCCGGGAATCGAAGTGTGCGCCGTGCAGCTACCGGGGCGGGAGGATCGCCTCAGAGAGCCTCCGCGCACTTCGCTCATGGCAGTGGCGGAAGAGTTGAGCGCCATTCTCGAGCCCTCGCTCAACCTGCCCTATGCCCTCTTTGGCCACAGCCTCGGCGCCGTGCTGGCTTTCGAAATGGCGAGGCGGCTGCGCACGAACGGGGCGCCCCAGCCGGTGCGTCTGTTCGTCTCCGGCTCCGAAGCCCCGGACTTCAGTCCACGGGACGGGAGGCGTCACACGCTCTCGGATTCCGCTCTGCTGGAAGAGGTGGGCCTGCTGAGTGGGACGGCTGACGCAGTGCTCGCGGAGCCCGATTTGATGGCGCTGTTCCTGCCCGCGCTGCGCGCAGACTTAAAGATGGCCGAAACGTATCGATGCGTGCAAGAGCGACCGCTCGACGCGCCGATCACCGCGTTCGCGGGCAACTCCGACGCGGAGGTGCGGTTCGAGGGCGCGGAGGCGTGGGCGCAGCACACGACACGGACGTTCACGCTTCATGCGATCGATGGCGGCCACTTCTTCGTGCAGAGTGCGCGCAGCGAGTTGCTCCGCATTCTGCGCCACGATCTCACTCCTCAGTGACGTCGGGTTTCGAGGCGCCAGAGTGTCGGAACAGAGGCGTGGAGGACGCTGATTCCGGCTCCGCGCGGCAGGCGGGTGTGCTCATAAGTGCTGGTGTAGACTACCGTTCCGGCCCTCTCTATTACGGTTGCAGCAGTGCTGCCGTTCTCGCGGTCGCGCAGGACTCAGGCCGGCACGGAGGAATCATGAGCGTGCACGAAATTCCGAAGCAGGGCCCGCGTCCGATCATCTTGGGCGACGAGCGGCGCACGCACCAGGAGCCGATCCCTGCCGCGAACCGCGGGCGGACGGGCGGCCGGAAGAAGGGACGGCTGGTGGGCCTGGACCTCATCCCCACGAGGCTCGTGGAACCGGAGGATCGCAAGCCGATCGTCATCATCGAGCCGAAGGCGCTTCGCAGGTTCCAGGTCCTGGACGTGGTCTGGATGTTCCTGCGGTGGGGAATGGCCATGCTCCTTCTCAAGGTCCGCGGCCGCCTTTCGCGGAAGGAGTACGCCTACCGTCTGCGGCTGCTCCTCGAAGCGCTCGGTGGATTGTGGATCAAGGCCGGGCAGCTTCTGTCGCTGCGCACCGACATCTTCTCGACGGAGTTTTGTGACGAGCTTTCCAAGCTGCAGTTCCAGGCCATCGGCTTCCCTCCTGAGATCGCCCGCCAGATCGTCGAGCAGGACCTGGGCGGCCCGATCGAGCGTTTTTTCGATCACTTCGACGCGCTGCCCTTCGCGGCGGCGTCCATCGGGCAACTTCATCGCGCACATCTGCGCGACGAGGACGTCTGGGTTGCGGTGAAAGTGCAGCGTCCGGAGATGCCGCAGTCCTTCCTTCGGGAGGTGGCGGTCATCCGGCTGGTCGTACGCGTGCTGGAGAAGCTCAGGATCCGGCCGCATATGCGCTGGGAGGGGATGCTCTGGGAGCTCACGCAGATCCTTCATGAGGAGATCGATTACAACTACGAGGCGGCATCGATGCGACGGATGCGCAAGAACTTGCGCAAGCACAAGATCTACGTTCCGAAGGTGTTCTCGGAGTACTGCTCCACGCGCGTGCTGGTCATGGAGTTCATCGCCGGCGTGCTGATGTCGGATTACATCCAGGCCAAGCTCACAGAGCCCGAGAAGCTCAAGACCTGGCTCGCCGAGAACGAGGTCGATCCGAGCCAGCTCGCCACGAACATGATCAACTCGCTGTTCCGCCAGCTGTTCGAAGATAACCTCTACCATGGCGACCTGCACCCCGGGAATATCATCCTGCTCAAGCGGAACAAGCTGGCGCTGATCGATTTCGGCAGCATCGGATTCACCGACCGGGAGTTCCTGCACAAGTTCCGGCTGTCGATCCGGGCCCTGGCCACACGCGACTACGAAAAGGCTGCGGACCTCACGTTGCTGCTCTCGCCGCCGTTGCCGAACGTCGATCTGGATCTGGTCAAAGAGCAGATCATTCGCGCACTCCGCTCCTGGGCTACACGGACGTTCATCAGAGAGCTCCCGTATCACGAGAAGTCGGTGGGCAGTGCCTCGAACGAGATGCTGAAGGTGCTGTATGCGCACAAGATCCCGCTGGATTGGGCGTACCTGCGGATCCGGCGCGCGATCACGACGCTCGACGCCTCGCTGATCCACCTCTATTCATCGGTGAACTACGTGAAGGTCACCTCGGACTACTTCCGCAGGGCCGACGATCGCGCGCTGGACCGGATGACATCTCCTCGCGCCGGCCGCGGCTTCATGACTTCCCTGGTGTCGCTGCAGGATATCGGCGAGCGCGCCTCCGAGTACGCGATGTTCCGGGCGTCGCTGATCCGTCGTCAGGCACAGCTGTTCGGCGGCGCGACTTCGAAGGCCAGCAACTTCTTTGCGGTGGTGTGCTGGAACATCGCGGTCATTCTGCTGGTGGGCGGCATGCTCAACCTCTCCATCTTCGCGCACCAGTACTACCCGGAGACTTACCGATCGATGCTGGGCAATCCACCGGGCGGGATTTTCGACCTGTTCCCGAAACTGCCGTATGCCTGGTGGATCATCTTCGTGCTGCTCGATTTCTACTTCTTCACCGTCTTCATCAGGCTGGCGGGACGGTTCAGACAGAAAGAACGCATGCGGGAAGTACGGGTCGGAGACTAGCCCGGATGGCCGTCGCAGCAGAACCGGCGGTTGTCGGTTGTCGGTTGTCTGAGAGGATGTCCCGCGAAGCCGCTGCCTCGCAGATAACCGACCACTGACAACCGACAACAGCCGCGAAGAGGGCCAGTGGTCTGCGCGGCAGAAAGGGTCCCTCTCGCGCCGTTGTCGGTTCCCGGTTGTCGGTTCTCTGAGAGGACGTCCCC
Organism: Acidobacteriota bacterium; assembly: GCA_031388865.1. Classification (GTDB taxonomy): domain Bacteria; phylum Acidobacteriota; class Thermoanaerobaculia; order Gp7-AA8; family Gp7-AA8; genus QHVT01. The sequence goes on from JANMSA010000773.1 coordinate 4,436, forward strand.
CGAAGCCGCTGCCCCGCAGACAACCGACCACTGACAACCGACAACAGCCGCGAAGACGGCTAGACGACACACGACAAAAAGCCCCGCTTCTCGCGGGGCTTTTTGTTGTGGCTGGGTGAACTGGTGACTACCAGGTCGGAAGCTTCTTGAGCTTCAGACGCTTTTTGCCGCGGTTCGCGGCCTTGGAGAGGTTGTACTGGTAGTCGCGAAGCCAGCCATCCTTCTTCTTGCTGTTGGAGCGGTTGTGGCGGGCGAGGTAGCTGTCCGCGGAAGCGCGATACGCTTCAGCCCAGCGGCGGGCCATTTTCTCGGCCGGCTGGAAAAGCTTGGAGCTGTTGCGCCGCTTCGTGCCACGCTTCTCATAGAGGGTCACCGGAAGCACGTGTCCATGCTCGTCCCGTCGCAGCGCGACGATCCGGCGCACGGAAGTCTTCACTCTCATCGGTTCCATTGCGTTCTCCTATCGGTCAGGCCATCGGCCACAGGGGATTGACGGTACGGCTGGCGATCTTCTCGCGGACGATGATGATCACCGGCTGCGCCGACTCGGCGATCGTTCCGGCTGCTTTGAGCTCGTCAATGGTGTCCTGAATCTCCACCATCAGTTTCCCCTCGCCGTCACGCAACCGGTTGATTTTCTTGCGGCTCTTTCTTCCGAGATCGATGAGGATCGGGTCCTGGGCAAAACGCTCTGACGTGGGGTTGACACTCATTACGGTCTCCTCCTTAGCGAATGTTGGATTATATGACAACCGACTGAAAGCAGGCGGCATCGCGGATTGCGTTCAAGGCTCCACTCTACTTCGGTGCCACCCGGCGTCACGAGCTCCGTCATGCGCCGGCCGCCGCAGCCTTCGGCTGGGAAACGTCGATCGAGATCGTCACCTGCAGATTCGTCGCCCGGTGGACACGTCTGCTGTCGTCGAGCCGCACCTCGACTTCGACGACACGAGCGTCGGTCTTGGCCGCCGGATCGGTTCCGAGCACGTCCATCTTTCCGATCTTCAATCCGATGCGTTCCACGACCCCGGTGAGCTCACCCGCGAAGACCGGGGTCTTCACCCTTGCGCGCTGTCCCACCTCGATCCTCGACACGTCCGTCTCGTACACCTCGGCGACCGCGTACATCTGCTCGTTATCGGCCAGCTCCACGATGCCTGCCGGACCGACCTTCTCGCCGGGGCGCGTGTGAATCTTCAGCACCTGTCCATCGATCGGAGCGCGCACGAACGCCATCTCCAGCTCTTCCTGGGAACGCCGGAGATCCGCTCGGGCCAGGTTGATCTCGGCACGGCCACGACGAACATCCGCCGCCGCTGCTTCAACCTCGAGTTTCGAGGAGTCGCGTTGTGAATCGGAGATTGTGCCTTCCTGATGGAGTTTCGAGAGCCGGGCGTATTCGTTTTGAGCGGTGCGCAGTTGCGCTTCTGCCCGGGCGATGCCTGCGAGCTGTGCTTCCACGCTCGCGCGCAGCCGTTCCACTGCGGCCTGCTGGGCCGGCTGATTGTCGAGCACCGCGATGACCTGTCCGCGGCGCAGGCGGTCTCCTTCCTCGACCAGGAGTTTGCCGACCACCACCGTGAGCTGCGACGGACCGGCTACGGTCATCACGCCGTTTCGGGGCCGGAGACGTCCGAGTGCGTGGACCACGGACGCCTGCTCGCGAGGTGGCGCGGCAGCAGTCGACGTCGCGGGACGCGCGGGGCTGTTCGCCGCGGCATCTCTGCCGGCGAAAGCATGAATGGCGACGCCGGCACCGATGCCGACGACCAGCCCGACGATCAGCATCACCACGCTTCTTCTGGATGCGGGATTCTCGCTCAATTCAGCCTCCCGTCGTTGCTGCCGACGTCGATGGAGTGGTGGTATCGGATGTTCCCAGCGTGGGCATGCGTTGCTCCACCGTTAGATTTTTCTGTCTGCCTGCCTGCTGCGATCTCATCAACCGCCAGCTTTCCAGGAGGACGGACATCGACTGAGCAAAGTCCGCCAATACGCTCTCGTCTTTCTCGTCGAACGAGCGATCTCCCTTTTTGTTGAGGAGTTGCACCACCGCCACCATTCGGTTGTGTTGATCCACGACCGGCATGCAGAGCAGGCTCCGCGTTCGATAGCCCGTCCGCAGGTCCATGTCCCGGTTGAACAGCGGGTGCGTGTATGCGTCAGGAGTGTTGATGGTCTCGTTCTTGGTGGCCACGTGCCCGGCGATGCCTTTGTTGATCGGGATGCGGATGTCGACGGGGATCCGCCCGTCTCCTTCAGCGACCTTGCTCCAGAGCTCCCCCTGCTCGTGATCGACCACGAACAGGGTCACTCGGTCGGCTTCGAGGGCATCGCCGATCTTCAGCGTGAACGCTTCCAGCACTTGTTCCAGCATGCTCTCGAACGCCTTGCTGTTGGCCATGTCGATGACCTGCAGGAACTGCTGGAACTCGGCCGTGACCTGGTCGAGCATCTCCAGGAATTTTGGGATCGGCAGCCCGGCGACGTGGCGCGTGAGCTCGCCCGCCCGGTTGGTGTTCGCCAGCGATTCCAGCAGCTTCTCCGTGCTGTTCAGGACCGCGTTCGTATACGACTGCAGCCGGCCATCCTCCATGTGGATGATTCGATCGGCGATGTCCAGGATGCGGTTGTCGTGCGTCACGAGCAGGACCGCGCACCCCCGCTTCTTCGCCAGCGTATGCATGATCTCCACGACGTCACGACCCGATTCCTTGTCGAGCGACGCCGTGGGTTCGTCGGCCAGAACGATTCGGGGGTTTCCGACGAGCGCCCGGGCGATGGCGACCCGCTGTTTCTGGCCACCGGACAACTGGTCCGGATAGTGGTCGATGCGGTGACTCAGGCCGACCGCGTTCAGCG
>JANMSA010001024.1:0-4129 GCA_031388865.1 Acidobacteriota bacterium
CGAGCAAAGCGAGCGACCACCGGTCCATACGACCCGTGATGCTATCGACCCCGGCAGGGGTCGCGGAGGGGCTGGCGATGCCTCCCCGCATAGGAAGCAATCCGCGACCCCGCCGGGGCCGGTTCCTTTGCCACACTCGCAATCCGGTGGTCGCTCGCTTCGCTCACACCACCGGCTACCGTACGGGCCGCCTCCAGCGGCCTTCGGCACGAATGCTGCCTTTGCGCGCCAGCAACCAGCAACCGCCTTACCTGATCTCATGGAACCCGTGTATTCTCGCGTCCCACACACCATTTAGAGGGAGAGCCTGTCGTCCATGAAACTTCTCACTAGAGCTGCGCTCGCAATGTCGCTCGTTGTCTTTGGTCTGTCGGCGGCGGCAGATCAGTACACGTTCAAAGTCACGAACAGCACCTCGCTGCACATCAAAAAGATCCTCGTCTCCGAAGACGGCGAAGAGTACGGCTATTTCGACATTGGCAAGGGAATCAAGCCCGGTCAGACCGTCGAGCTGGTATGGGACTCGTCCACAAACGGCGAGGACTGCGAGCAGTACTTCAAGGCTGTCTTCTCGGATGGCGAAGAGTCCGAGCCCGCGGTGTTCGACTTCTGTGAGTCCGAGGTGGCGCTCGAGTTCGAGTAGCAGGCGCAGTCTTCCGTTCACCCCAGGGAGATGCCGACCAGGCGTCCGATCCCGAAGGTGAGTGCCGCGGCGACGAGGCCGAAAAGCACCTGCCGCGTCCCCGAGAAGAGGACCGATCGTCCCGTGAATAACGTGATGGCCGATCCGACTGTGAACAGAGCCACCCCGCTGAAGGCGACACTGAGCATCACCGCCTTCGGCCCGTGCGTGAAGAAGAACGGCAGCACGGGCACGATCGCACCGAGGGAGAAGAGCACGAAGGAAGTGAACGCGGCTTCCCACGCCGAACCGCCCAGCTCTTTCGGATCGATTCCAAGCTCTTCGCGTGCGAGCGTCTCCAGCGCCGTGTCCGTGTTGCGCATCATCCCCGCCGCGAGCTCGCGTGCCTGCGCCTCTCCCAGACCGCGCGACTGATAGATCAGCGCCAGCTCTTCCTCCTCCTCTTCCGGAGCCGTGAGCAGTTCCTCCGCCTCGGTCGCCAGCTGACGTCGATAGAGCTCGCGGGCGCTCTGCACGGAGAGCCATTCGCCGAGCGCCATCGATCCGGCACCTGCGAGCAGCCCAGCCAGACCGGTGATCATGATCGTGCGCTCATTCATCGCGGCACCGGCGATCCCCATCACCAGGCTGAGATTCGAGACCAGACCGTCGTTCGCGCCAAGAACGGCGGCGCGGAGGGCATTGCCTCCGGCTGAGCGATGACGCCCTTCGAGACGCATCACATCGTTGCCGGCGAAGCCGCCTGTCATCGACGACATCATCTCGATCACGCGCGAATGCGAGCGTTCGTCGGCGTGAAAGTCGTGCGCGTCCGCCTGCGTCGCGTACTTGTCCGTGCCGGCCTGCTCCAGCGAGCGCACCGAGGGAAGGACGATGGACGGGCCAAAGCGACGGGCCAGCCAGCTGAGGGTGCGGGTGCGCCACGACGGAGCGAACTCGGGGAGCGTCTCGCCCGCGTCCTCGAGCTTCTTGAGCCAGCGTTCGGCGTGGCGACGCTCGACGGTTGCGAGCCGCCGGTAGACTTCCGCCAGGCGCGCATCCTTCTCCGCCGCCGCGAGCGATTCATAAAGCGCGGCACCGTTCCATTCATCGAGGAGGTTGTCGAGGAGCCGACTGCGCTCGCGTGCGCTGAGCGACGTCATGCTCACAGCATACAATCCGGACATGGAGAACCGATGGGCTGACCAGCCTTCCAGCGAGATCGATCAGCTCGTGTACCAGTCGCGGCTCGTGGGGATGGAGGAAGCGCTCGTCCTCTGGGGCGGCGGCAACAACAGCGTGAAAGCGCGCGCCGCAGACCTCCTCGGCACCGCGATCGACGTGATGTACATCAAGAGCAGCGGTAGCGACATGAAGTCGATTGTGCCGAAGCAGTTTCCGGCGGTACGCCTCGACTACATCGCCCCGCTCCGAACGCGAGACCAAGACATGACCGACCAGGAGATGGTCGACTATCTCGCGAAGTGCCTCACGGATCCGGCCAGCGCCCGCCCCTCGATCGAGACGCTGCTGCACGCGTTTCTCCCGGCCACTGCTGTGCTGCACACGCACGCGGACGCCATCCTCTCGCTGACCAACACGCGCGGTCGCGAAGAGACCGTCCGCGCCTGCTTCGGCGACGGCGTGATCCTGGTCCCGTACCGGCGACCGGGGTTCCGTTTGAGTCGCGACGTGGCAGATCGATTCGACGCGCAGCCCGGGGCGGTGGGGCTGGTACTGATGAACCACGGGCTGATCACGTGGGGCGACTCCAGTCGCGAGGCCTACGAGAGGCACATCGCACTCGTGACGAAGGCAGAGCAGTTTCTGAGGAACGCCGCCGGCCCCGCCGCCGGTCCGCCGGCGGCTCGCCAGTCCGAGCCGGCAGCGGACGCATCGGCCGGTCAGCGGCCGGCACTCCACGCGGCGCTCCGCGGCTCATTGCAGGGCCGCATTCTCGAGTTCGATGATTCCCCGGAGGTGCTCGCGTTTCTTGCGCGGGATGATGCGCAGACGATCACGCAGATCGGACCGGCCACCCCCGACCATCTTCTCTACACGAGGCGCTATCCGCTTTTCCTCCGCGAGAGCGACGACGTGCGGGCCAGGCTGCGCGAGTACGTGGAGCGAAGCACGCGCCACTACGACGCGCATCCAAGCGAGTTCGCCATGCTCGATGCGACTCCGCGCATTGTGTTGATGCCCGGCGTAGGGATGTGGACGGCCGGGAAGGACGCGCGCGCAGCACGCATCGTCCATGACATCTATCGCCACACCATGCTCATCCTCGCCTCCGCGGAGAGTCTCGGCGGTTACGCCACGCTCGACGATCAGGACGCGTTTCACGCGGAGTACTGGCCTCTCGAGTTGTACAAACTGACCCTCCTCCCGAAAGAGAAGGAGCTCGCGGGCAAAATCGCGCTGATCACCGGTGCCGCAAGCGGCATCGGGCGCGCGGTCGCGGAGCGTTTCGCCGAAGAAGGCGCGCATGTCATCGTGACCGACGTCGACTTCGCGCTGGCGCAGGAGATTGCGACCCTGATCGTCGAGAAGCACGGACTGCGACGCGCAATCGCGATGCCTCTCGACGTATCGAGCGAAGACGAAGTCGAAAGCGCCTTCGCAGCGGCAGTGCTTGCGTATGGCGGAGTGGACGTCGTGGTCAGCAACGCCGGAATCTCCTCGTTCGGCAGCCTGGACACCCTGCCCACGTCGGAGTGGGACCGCAGCTTCGCCGTGAACGCACGCGGCCACTTTCTCGTCGCCCGCGCCGCGCTGCGGATCATGAAACAGCAGGGTCTGGGCGGCTCGATTGTCTTCAACGCATCGAAGAACGTGACCGCACCGGGGAAAGAGTTCGGCGCGTACAGCGTGAGCAAGGCGGCGGAGGCGCAGCTCTGCCGGATCGTTGCGCTGGAGGGCGGAGAGTTCGGCATCCGGGCGAACATGCTCAACCCCGACGCGATCTTCGGCGGCTCACGCTTCTGGAGCGACGAGATGCGGTCGATGCGCGCGCAGGCCTACGGCGTCGACGCCGAGAACCTCCCCGACTTTTACCGCAACCGCACACTGCTCAAGGTCGAGGTCACTGCCGACGACGTCGCCGAGGCCGCCCTCTTCCTCGCCGGACCGCGGTCGGCGAAGACGACCGGCACCATGCTCCCCGTCGACGGCGGCGTCAAAGAAGCGTTTCCGCGTTGACGGTTGGCGGTTGGCGGTTGGTGGAAATCATCACCGTCCGCGTCGGAAACGCACGAGTCGCAAAGAAAGCGCACGGAGAAGGCCTTTGAGCTTTGAGACGAAGACCCGAAGACTTGAAGACTCGAAGACTCGAAGACTCGAAGACTCGAAGACTGCGCCGCTCCCCCGCCAACCGAAAGCTAACTGGCGGTGAAGACCATCGTGGTGGCCACGGATGGCGCGGTATAGCCGTGGATGCGCGTCAGGGCGAGCATGGTCACGTCGTCACCGGCGGGGGCATCGCCCACAAACTCGCGCACTTGTGCG
>JANMSA010000809.1:0-3331 GCA_031388865.1 Acidobacteriota bacterium
GCCGCTGGAGGCGGCCCTCCAGCGGCCAGGGCTCACACTCTTACCCGGCCGCCTCCAGCGTCCAAGGCTGGTGCACTGTTGGCGCTCGTCTTAGATAGATAGCCGGTGTCGGGGGGTGCCGCTGGGAGGCCCCGCTTCGCTCTCACCACCGGCTACCCTACGGGCCGCCTCCAGCGGCCAGGGCTGGCGCATTGGTTGGCGCTCGACACAGATCGCGCCGTTCCGACGGATCTTCACACCCGCTTGAAGAGCCGCGCCACTCCCCTGACACTGCGCCGCACGTAGAGCCAGGGCAACGCCAGACGGCTCCGGGTTCCGAAGCTCTCCTGAAGAAACGCGGCTGGCGGGAACGCGAGCTGCCAGAGCCGCTGCATCCGTGCCCGCCAGGGAAGCGCACGAAAGTCGGCAAGCATCTCTTCGCCGTAGCGCAGGTTGCGATCGAGGTAGACACGCGATGGCTCGTCCCGCGACCGTTCCTCCACCGTGAGCCATTGCTCCGCGGTATGGGCAGTCGCGCTCGACATCCATTCGTCCGCCAGCTCGATCGAGCGCGAGCACACCATGGCCACCCGAGCATCGGCGGCCTGACGCCAGAAGCGCCGGTGGTCGTCCTCCGACATACGCCTGCGCAGCAGCGCGATGTCCACGAGCCAGATCAGCCGCTCTGTGTCGTGATGGTGAGCCACGCGATGAATGCACGCGAGCAACAGGGCGTCGGCGTCGGACAGCCCCTGCGCGTGAGGACCGAGCCGCGGGAGGAGCCTGGCCCTCTTCTGCAGTGCGTCAAATCGGAGGACCGACGCGAAGACGGGTGTGTTCGTCACGTCCCAGTGCAGGTCGTAGTCGTGCTCGAATCCGTACGCATCCCTTCGCGTCAGTGTGACCTGCCGCACCGCATGTTCGTCGCCGCTGGTATGCGGCATCGAGAATCCGAGCGTGCGAAAAGTGTCGATGGCGGCGGTGGCATCGCTCTGAGCGACGAGCAGATCGACATCCGCTCGAGGCCGCAGCTCTGGCGCCGCATAAAGGTCGTAGGCGAGCGCCGTTCCCTTCAGGATCAACGTCTCGACGCTGTTCGAGGCCAGCGCGCCCAGGACTACTCGGAGATCGTCCTGGCGGAGCGGCTCGACGGCCGCCGCCCGGATCGCCGCGGCGCGAAGCGCCGGCAAGGCGACCGTCGCGTACACGAGTGGCGCCAGGCCATGATCGAGCAGCGCCATGGTCTCCTCGGTAGTGAGGTCCGAGGGCCACGCGGTACGCTCCCCCCGCAGCGCGGCACGGAGCGGCTCGCGAAGACGGGGAGCGATCGGCGGCGCGTGAAACGGGTCCAAAGCCTTCAGCCTTTACGATGACACGGAAATTGCTCTAGAGGGAGAACAAGGAAGGTTCGGATGTCAGTCATCACGCTCATTGTTCTCGCACTCGCGCTTCTTGTCGCGGTCGCCGTCGCGATCGGACTGGCCTATTTACCGATGCGCATGCTCATGGAACGCATGGCGCGAGACATCTCGCAGTTCATTCAGCGCCAGCGCGAGCGCCGTCGCGTCGAACGTACCACCCCCGACCGGCGGCATACCTGAGCTTTGCGTTACGGGCCGAGGCCGCCTTCTCGGCTGTCCGTTGTCTGTGCCGCCCGAGGCCCCGACAATGGACAACGGACACGGACGTAAACTAAAGCGAATTCTGGATCGCGGCTTCGAGTTCCGCGTCGTTCGCCTCGATCGCCCCGAACTTTTTCCAGACAATCTTTCCGGTGCGATCGAGCATGACTGAGGTTGGCAGGACTGAGGTCTGCAGCAGCGTCGCCAGCTGCCCCTCGGGGTCGAGCACCTGCGGGTAGGTCATCTTCCGCTCCGCGATGAACTCCTTCACCGCATCCGCGCTCCCCTCGTCCACACTCACGCCGATCACTTCGAAGCCTCTTGCGGCGTATTTGTCATGAATACTCTGAAGCTCGGGGATCTCGTAGCGGCAGGGTCCGCACCAGGTGGCCCAGAGGTTGAGGAGGACGATTTTGTCGCGCCTGGCCGCCAGATCGAACTTCGAGCCATCGACGTTTGTGGCCGCGTACGCCGGGAGCACCGAGCCGACCTCAACCCCGGTCACGCCCGGTTCGGCACTGGCAGTCGAGCCCGGCGAACTCGACGTCCTGGCGTCAGCCTTATTGCCGGAGGTCTGACCGGAGACTTCCTTCTCGTTCTTCCTGCATCCGACGATGACGACGACGAGAACGATGAGCGGCAGGATCTTTCGCATAGGGTTCTGTCTCCAACAAAAAGCCCCGCGACAGGCGCGGGGCAGGGAAAGTCGATGGCAATGAATGTTACTTCTTGTCGTCCTCAGGTTTGCCCTTCTTCGCAACTTCCGGCTCCACCACGGCGGCGGCAACCTCGGTCGCTGCTTCGACTTCGGCGCGGGCAATGGTCACGCCGACGACGACGCGCTCCAGGTCGTCGAGCCCCTTCACGCCTTCCGGCAGCTTGAGATCCTTCACGCGGTAGTACTCGTGGGCGCCCAGCGCCGAGACATCCACGTCAATGGAGTCCGGGATGGCCGTGGGCAGGCATTCGAGATGAACCTCGCGCAGCTGAAAGTCGAGCAGTCCGCCCTCTTTCACGCCGATGGCGGTGCCGGTGATGTGGACCGGAACGGTGACCTTGATCAACTCGTCCATCACTACGCGGACGAAGTCGATGTGCCTCATCTTGCGCGAGATCGGGTCGATGGTGATCTCCTTGATCATCGCGTGGCGCTGCTGATCGCTTCCCGCCATCTTGAGCAGGAACACGGAGCGCACTCCATGCTCGCTCTTCTTCACGAGCTCGGAGATGGCCTTGCGATCGACCGTGATCGCGACCGGCTCCTTGTGGCCGCCATAGACGACGGCGGGCACTTTTCCATCGCGACGGAGCTTCTTCGCGATCTCCTTGCCCTTGCCTTCGCGGCGACTGACTTCCAAATTGACCTCGGCCATGTGCTGCTCCTTATGAACTCGTTCGCAAAACGCGATAAAGGGCTGAAAACAGGGAGTTATTCCCGGCACCCCAAGCCGCGTCCCCTGCTTAAGTACGGGTTGGGGTCTGACCCCACTACGATACTCAAGGGGCGATCGTGCCAGCCGGCTACATCTCGAAGAGACTGCTCACGGAGTCCTCGCTGTGAATCCTCCGGATGGCCTCTCCCAAGAGGGACGCGATCGACAACGTCTTCAGCTTCGGGCAGTCCGCTTCCTTCTCCTGCGTCGGAATGCTGTTCGTGGTGATGACGGTATCCAGCGCCGAGTTGTTGATCCGCTGGACAGCCGGACCCGACAGCACCGCGTGGGTGCAGG